>JBFWSD010000751.1:0-4381 GCA_050248575.1 Gemmataceae bacterium | reverse complement strand
ACGTCCTCGACGAGGCCAGCGAGCTACTTGACGACGATGCGGGCTCCCTGACCATCCCTCACTCCGACCTGGAGCGTATCGGTCTTCGATCTCATCATACCTACGCCTCCGCGCTGGAAGAGATCATCCGCAGTGGCGACCGCCGCATGGCCCGCGATTTTACCGGCGTGATCCTCAAGTTGCGGTCCGACGAGCGTGTCCAGGGAGCTGAACTGATTCTGGCTTGACACCTTTGGTCCGTGAGAGGTCACTCGGCTCAAGAGCATGGAGGCTCGGCTGATGATAGGCCCTCAGTATTGCAAGGTCCTTGACAGCCGCCGCCAGGTCATTGGCCGCGTCCCCTACCTGCAGCCGCAGGGCACCTTCCTGATCAACGGCGTCGACTACGTGCTCCGCAACCAGCAACGGCTGCGGCCCGGGGCCTACACGCGTGAACGGCAAGATGGGCATTTCGAGACGCACGTCGCGACCCACCCCGGCAAGGGCCTGGCCCATCGCTATCGTCTCGATCCCGAGAAACGGCTGTTCTCCCTCGACGTCGAGCTCGATGCCGCTCCTGCCGCTGCTGCGGGCCATGGGCGCGACCGATCAGGAGCTACGCGATGCCTGGGGCCCCGAGATCCTGGCCGCCAACATGCAGGCCGACAACCCGCAGGTGCTCAAGAAGCTCCGCGCCAAGTTCCTGTCGAAGAAGGAGCTGGCGGAGCTGGGGGATGACGAGCCGCTGTCACGGGCAGCCCTCATCAAGGCGGTGGAGCGCACCGAGCTCGATCCGGCCATGTTTCTCCAAGTCGTCGTCGACCCCGCTCAGCATACCCCCCTACAACGCGCCAGGATCGCTTCAGACGAGCGCAAGTCCGCTGGGAGGGTCAAGGTACACCCGAAGATCGCTTCTTTTTGAGGGTCGTTGTAACTTGTATTTCCAATGGGAGTTACGGCGACGATTTTTGGGGTATTCTTGCAGAATCGCTCGTGCGCTGCTTCAGCCCGTGAGCTCACCGGAACGATGCGGAATCCCAATGCTGCGTTGCCGGTCGAAGGCACTGGCGAGACCTGGGTGGCTTGCCGGGGGGCTCCTCGCCGGCTCCTGTTGCGTGATCACCGCACGCCCGCCTTTCTGGCGGTAGTTGGGTCGATCCTTTTCAAAGCTTGGGAGGCGCTTTCCCAGACATGGAGGCGCGAATCCGGCAGCAGCTTGATGATCGTCGGGATGGCCGACTTGGCATCGCTGCCATGCTCGCCCAAAGCCTCAAGGGCGTGATTCACAACGGATGTGTCCTCATCCTCCAACGCTTTGATCAGGGCGGGGATGGCTGGCTTGCTGCCTATGCCCAGTTCCTGAAGCCCCTCGGCTCCTTGTGCCCGCCGGAATCCCTCGTCACTCTCCAGCATCACTTTCGTCAGAGTTGGCACGCTCTCGGCATGCCTGGCAATCTTCCACAAAGCGACAGCGGCTGCTACGCGCAGGTCTATTTTTTCATCCTTCAGCAATGGCTGTAGCAGCGGTACAGCTTCCTTGGCCTCGGGACCGATCCTGCCTAGAACTTCGATCACGTAGGGCCGATAGCTCATTTCGTTCTGGAAGATTTTGATTAGTTGAGCAACCGCGGGCTTGGCTGCCGGGCCGAGTTCGCCGAGGCAATCCAGCGCTTGATACCATAGGAGGCTCTCGGGACGGTCGAGAGCCTTGAGCAGATCCGCAAGACTGGCGACCGCGACATCGCTCTTGTCGATCCGCCACAGTGCAAGAGCCGCTGCCGCCCTGAACGAGTTGCATTTCTCCGCGTCGAGGATTCTTCGCAGGTGCGGACAGGCTGCCCGCGCGTCAGGGCCGATTCTGCCGAGCGCTGTCGCCGCCACTTCGGCCTTATGCTTGTTCTGGTCTTGAACCGATTCGATCAACGCAGGCACAGCACCAGATCCGATCTGACTCACGCTCGATACGACATCAGAGCTGAACAGGTGCTGCTGAACCTCGCCAGCTTTTGCCATGAGCACAGGCACGGCTTGCCTGGCGGCTGGGCCCATGGCACCGAGCGCTTCCACCGCACGATTGCGTACGCCGTCATCCTTGTGGCCAACGGTCTTGATCAGCGCGGGGACGGAAGCTCTCGCCGGTGGCCCGATCTTCTTCAGCGCCTCCGCGGCGCTGTAGGCGTCAGATTGTTCGCCGGAAAGAGCTTCGATCAGAATCGGGATCGCCGCTTCGTCGCGGTCGATGTTCCAGGCCGCTTCTGCGGCGGCGATGCGAACCCTGGCGGACCGATCCTTGAACGCCTTCTTCAACTGGGGGATCGCTGGCTTGGCCGGAGGTCCGATTCTCCCGAGAGAACTGATCGTACTCCAGCGAACTTCGCGGTCGACGTCGTTGAGCTTCTTGAGCAGGACGGGGACCGCTGGTGCGCCAATGCCCTCGAGCGCGATGCTGGCACCGGCGTCTCGGAATCCCTCGGCCGGGTAGTACTTCAGCAGCGTGGGTATTGCCTCCTTGGCCTCGGGACCGATCGATCCCAGCGCAACACATGCCCAGAATCGAAAGGCCTGGTCATGAACCATCTCGATCAGCACCGGCACGGCCGCCTTGGCGGAAGGCCCCATTCTCTCGATCGCGCGAAGTGCCTTGATCCGCTGATAGGGATCGGGCGACTTCAGTTGCTTGATCCAGTGGCTGAGCGGCTGATTGGCAAATGACGGCTCGGCAGGCTTCTCCCCCACATCATTCGGAGTTGTGGTCGCAATCAGCGTGACGCAAAGAAGGGCAAGTGTTTTCATGAGCGATCTCCTAATGACGGGAAGTGGTCTCCTGGGATCTACACCATACTACCCGTCATCTGTCCGAGACCATAACCACCCGTCTCACACCTCAGCGGCGGGGCCATCGCAGTGGTTCCACGCCGGCGACGTGCCTGAGGGCTACCCGATGACGAGCGTCGCCAGGCGCAATTGACCACGATCATCAGGCTCATCTTCGCAACTGCCAGGAGGGTCAGAACCTACCCGCAAACTGCGTTTTCGACGTTGGTTGTAAGTGAATTTGCAACATCAGCTACGACGACGTTCTTCAGGTCCTTACTTCGCATCGCTCGTGGGCTGCTTCAGCCCGCGGGCCTGTTCGATCAGCTTAAGGAACTCGGCGCGGTGGGCATGCTCGTCCTGGCCACGCGACTTCTCGGCCAGCTCGCGGATCAGGGTGAAGGTGACGTCGCCGCGGTAGGGCGAATCACGCAGGATCATGCCGAGGGCGGCCACGGCGGCGGCCCAGCGCTGATCGTTGATCGAGGCCCATTTTCTCCTGCTCCGGGCTCGTCTTCTGGTGTCGCGCGGCCGGGAACCCAGCCGTGCTGCAAGGGCTGCGCACTTGTCTTTCTAACTCGGGGGTGGGAAACTGATTCGACATCGTTGCTCCTCCCAGCGGCTACGCCGCTGATTGGAGCCGATTGGCTTAACAAATCGCGACAGAGTTGAGGAAGACCTCAGAAGAGCTCTCGCCTATGAAGCCGAGATCGAAATATTCTGTCGTCCTTGTTTTGATCTGGGTTGGCTGGTCCGTCGGGATATTCCTGTTGCTCGGCTGGCAAGGAACGAGTGCAACACCGAAAGAAATTCCCTTTGGCTGGGGGCCGTTCCACTATTTGACCAAGCAACATCGCACGCACTTTACTCCGCACATGGGGAGTAGTTCGCTCCCCTTTGGCAGTGATGCGGGACGCATTACGGATCTCTGGGATTACCAGTTCCACTTACCGGGACTCCTCTTGGTGTTCGTGATCTCTGCACTTGGGACACTCGGAGCACTTGTAGCGACTCGAAATGTCCGGGGCTGGGTCCCGGAGGCGGAGCGGTCGACCGCCCCACTGGTATTGTGCCTTGCTTTCGCCGCGTTGGCGTGCGCCGTGACTGCTATCACGGTAATTGGCGCCCAGACGACTGTCAGTTTCCAGCCGGTTGGCTGCCATCCTGGGTGCTTTCCAGGGTGGGTGGTGTATCCGCCGGCGAAAGAGTGATCGGGTTGGATGGAGGCCAGTGCCTCAACAGGGCTGAGTTGACGGCTATTTGCACTCGTCGGATCTGCTCTCTGCGCTCCCTCTCAAGCAAACGGGCGCCGGTGGGCGGCGCGAGCTGATCCTGCGCGCCCGACAAGCGCGCTGTCTATCCTGCGCGCACCGATCACAGCAGATCATCACAACTCGAAGAATGTTCGGGGCATGCCACTTGAACCTACCACGATGCGTTGGGTAATATCCAATCGTAGTTGTCCAATCATTTGTTCGCGGCAATGTCACTGAATGCTCGGCGGTTTCAATGCCTCCAGCTTTTACAGACCGGATTGCGGCTGTTGAGTGGACGCGGTTCCACACGGCCTACGGGCGCGCTGACGATG
>JBFWSD010000750.1:0-4388 GCA_050248575.1 Gemmataceae bacterium | reverse complement strand
GCCAGCTTGAAGGAGGGTTTGAATTCAGGTTCGAGCAGTTTCATGGGACCTCCTGGTATTCTTTTATTATACCATGGTATTATTATGTAATATCAATGTCAAGGCCCGCTGTAACTATCTGACCTATCTTGAGAAGCGATCATATCAGTTGGCCCGGGCGCACAAACTCAAGTCGGCAACCGCCTTGAGCCAATCCGGCGAACTTGACGCCCCGTTGATGGGTCCGTATCTTCAGCGAATTGCCCGCATCTCCCGCGCAGAGGCGACCATGAACCTGCTCCGGCAACTGCAAGCCAAGTTCGAGCAAGCCCTCGCGGGGCTGACTCCCGACCCGGCTCCCTACGTTCAGATGGTGAAAGCCACTGCCGATCCGAAGCACGGCGACTACCAGGCAAACTGCGCCATGTCGCTGGCGAAAACGCTGGGCAGGAAGCCGCCCGAGGTGGCAGCCGACCTCAAAGGAAAACTGCAAGCGGCCGACATGCTCGAAGAGCCCGAGATCGCCGGGCCGGGCTTCCTCAACCTCCGCCTCAAGGGTGACTGGCTCGCCGGACAGATCCAGAAGATGGCTGCCGATGAGCGGCTCACCGTCAGCACCATCAAGCCGCGCACCTTCGTCATCGATTACAGCTCGCCCAACGTGGCCAAGCCGATGCATGTGGGCCACCTGCGCAGCACCATCATCGGTGACGCCCTGGCCCGGTTGCTCCGCTTCCTCGGGCACAAGGTCATCGCCGACAACCACCTCGGCGACTGGGGCACCCAGTTCGGCATGCTGATCCACGGCTACAAGCGCTGTGATGAATGGCTGACCGCGGAGGAGAAGGCCCGCTTCTTCGACGATGTCAACCTGATGGCCAAGGTCTACGTCAACGTGCAGAAGATCATCGCCAGCGAGACGTCGCCTGGCGCTGATGCCGAAGAAGCCGAGAGTCCCACGGCGGATGCCTGCCGGCAGGAGACGGCCAGGCTGCATGAAGGCGATCCCGAAAACGTGGCGCTCTGGAAGCGGCTCATGCCCTTGTGCCTCGAAGAGATCGACCGGATCTATCGAAGGCTGGACGTCCATTTCGATCACACGCTGGGCGAGAGTCACTACAACCCGATGCTGCCCGGTGTGGTCGCGGAGTTGGAAGACAAAGGGATCGCCCAGGAGAGCAAGGGGGCCATCGCCATTTTCTTCGGCGCGGAAGACCCGCCGGCCCTCATTCGCAAGCGCGACGGTGCTTTCACGTACACCACGACCGACCTTGCCACCATCCGGCACCGGGTCATCGACTGGCAAGCCGACGCCGTTCTTTACGTCGTCGACTTCCGGCAGGCGCTGCACTTCAAGAACCTGTTCGATGCGGCCCGGCGCTGGGGCTTCGACAAGGTCGAGCTCGAACACATCTCGTTCGGCTCCGTGCTCGGGCAGAACAAGAAGCCGATCAAGACCCGGGAAGGCGGGGCCGTCGAACTGGGCCAGCTTCTCGACGAGGCCGTGGCCCATGGCCGCGAATCCTATGAGAAAACCCGGGCCGATCGGATCGACCGCGGCGAGGATGTCCCCGACCTGAGCGACGAAGAGATCGGCCGCATCGCCGAGGTGGTCGGGCTGGGCGCCGTCAAGTATGCCGACCTCTCCCAGAACCGGACCTCCGACTACGTCTTCAGCTGGGACAAGATGCTGGCCACCGACGGCAACACGGCCACCTACATGCAGTACGCCTTCGTCCGGGTGCGCGGCATCTTTCGCAAAGGAGACGAGGACCCGGCACGGTTCCGGACCTCGCCGGTGAAGCCGCACCTGGAGACTCCGCAGGAGAGGCAACTGGCCCTGCAACTTCTGCGTTTCGAGGAGACGCTGGCCGCGGCCGCCGCCGAGTACAAACCGAACCTGATCACCGACTACCTCTGGAACCTGGCCAAGGCGTACAGCCGTTTCTTCAACGATTGCCCGGTCCTGAAGGCCGAGACGCCCATGCTGCGCGAGAGCAGGCTGCTCCTGTGCGACCTGACGGCCCGCGTGCTGGAGCAGGCCCTGTGCTTGCTGGGCATCCAGACCGTGGAGAGGATGTAAACCAGAAACATGAAACTAGAAACTAGAAGGGTAGACGCAAGGAGTGCGTGATGTCTCCGTCGACGCAAGCCGAATCAAAGCAGCGCGGGCCGCTGCGCCGAATCCTCAAGAACTGGCGCAAGCGGCATCGCCATCCCTTCAACTTCTGGATCCACCTGATCGGCATTCCGCTAGCCGTCGCCGGCGTCGGGCTGCTCTGCTTCGGCGAATGGCGATGGGGCCTGGCCGGCTTCGTGCTGGGTTATTTCCTGCAATGGCTGGGCCACCTCGTCGAGGGCAACGACGTCGGCGAATGGGCCGGCATCAAACGCCTGCTCGGCTTGCCCTACGTGGGCATCGCACCTCAATATCGCGACGAATGAGGAGTGTGTCCCCTACCGCCACTCGCCTCCAGCATTGTCTTGCGAGATTCAGGAAGGTTCCAGGTCCGATGCGGGAGCGGGCTGCTCGCTGTCCGGCTTCGGACCGGACGATGAACGAGCCAGCACCAGCAAGATGGCCCCCAGCACGCCGGCGAAGATAGCATCGCCCCAGCCCATGGGCGGTGCTTGATAGCTGGCACTCTTGAGCTGGCAGCCCGGGGGAATCTCGGGCTGAAAGAAGCCATGCGGCCCGCGCCGTTTTTCATATTCGCGCGCCGCGGCGAGCCCTTCCAGGCGTTTCTCGATGAGTTGCCCATCGGGCGTCGTGTAGCTCCACGCCAGCGTTGGCCCAATCAAGGTGGCGTACGCCGCGCAGGCTGCAGCGTAGGCCAGCAACAGGTAAGCCACGACGCGAAAGAAGTCTGCCATGCTGTCGAATGTAACACGACCGGCAGTGCGGGCAAAGCAGAACGGCGTCAGCCTGAACCGCTAGAAGATTCGATCGAGGGATGCCTCACTTCTTCGCGTTCACGCGTTTCCAGTCGGTCACGTCGCGGACGATCTCGGCCACGGAGTAGCGGGGCCGGTAGCCCACGGCCTGATGGATCTTCGTCAGGTCGGGCACCCGTTGCCGGATGTCCTCGAAACCCGCGCCGAAGACGGCGTCGTAGGGGACCTGCTCGATGGGCACTTGCGGGTTAACCTCTTGCTGGACCAGTTCGGCCAGCCCACGGATGGAGATGGGCTTGTCGCTGCCGATGTTGAAGACCTTGCCTTCGGCGGCGGGGTGGTTCATCAAGGCCAGTGTGGCGCGGATGGCGTCGCTGACGTGGCCGAAGCAGCGCACTTGCTGCCCGTCGCCGTGGACCACGAGTGGCTGGCCGGCCAGGGCCTGGTCGATGAAGCTGGGCACCACCATGCCGTAGCGGCCCGTCTGCCGCGGGCCAACGATATTGAAGAAGCGGCCCACGATGACGCGCAGGCCCGAGCGGCCGTGGTAACCGAGGGCCAGGTACTCGTCCATGGCCTTGCCACACGCATAGATCCAGCGCCATTTCGAGGTTGGTCCGAGCACCAGGTCGTCTTCCTCGCTGAGCGGGGACTTGGGATTCTTGCCGTACACTTCGCTGGTGGAGGCGAAGAAGATGCGTTTCTTGGTGCCCGCGAGGATGCGGAGCAGGTGCTCGGTCGGGCCGAAATTGGTGGTCGCCGTGCGCACCGGATCGTCGACTACCAACTTCACGCCGACGGCGGCGGCGAGGTGATAGACATCGTCCGATTCAGCGACGAGTCGGGACACCAGGGCATGGTCGGCGATGCTGCCTTCCACGATGCGCAGGGAGGGATGGCTTGCGGTACGGGCCAGGTTGTCGAGGCTGCCCGTGGACAGATCGTCGAGCACGATGACCCGTTCGCCCGTGGCCAGCAACGCCTCGACGAGATGACTGCCCAGGAAGCCCGCACCACCCGTGACCAGACTGGTTGACATGAATCCTCACCCGCTCAGCTAGGCACCATGCAAATACATTTCCAGATAGGAGCGCCGTTCCGATTCGCCGAGGCCGAATTCCCGGGCCAGTTCGAAGAGCGTGTCGCGGGCACGTTCGTAGACCTCCTCGGCGCCGACGATTTCGAGTTCGACGAAGCTGCCCACCTTGTCCACCTCGTCGAGGGTGGCCTCGACGTCGAACCCGTTGTGCTGCCACCTGAACTTGCGGCGTTCCTTGCGGACAATGGCGACCGGCTTATAGCCCAGGCACTTCAGGAGCTCGGCAAACTGGTTGGCGGCATCGGCGCCGCTGCCCAGTGAAACTTCGATCTCCTTGCGCGTCTTGGTGGTCTGGTCGCGCTTGGCCCCCTTGTAGGTGAGGAAGTTGTTCGCGCCGATGGAGCGGATGCGCAGGGCCTCGTCGGTCTTGGCGAAATCGCGGTCGGGGGCATTGAAGTAATGATCGGCTTCTTGC
>JBFWSD010000749.1:0-4390 GCA_050248575.1 Gemmataceae bacterium | reverse complement strand
CATCCTTACGCCGATGCACGCTCTCGATCAACTTGGAGCCACTCCCTCGGATATCCGCAGCGCACCGGGCCCAGGTCCATTCGGCCACCAACGGATCGACGTCGGGGACGCCCAATGCCAGCAATTCCTCACGGGAATAGGCGAGACTCTTGCAGGCCGTTTCGTTCATGTCGAGGAAACGCCCGGTCTCCGGGTCGACGACCTCGATCGCATCGTTCGAGCTGTCAAGCAGCGTCCGAAACAGCCGAAGCGACTCCTCGGCTCGCCGCTGAGCTGTGATGTCCTCCGCCGTGTACTCGAAATGGGTCACCGTTCCGTCCCGGGCCTTGATGGCACGGCCGTTGAGCGAGACCCAGATCGGCTGGCAGTGCTTGTGGAGGAAGCTGACCTCGAAACCTTGTACAGTGCCCTGCGCTTCGAGCCGTTTCTTGAATTCCGCATAATCCGCCGGGTTCGCGCACATCTCCTCCGGGGATCGAGAGATGAGCTCATCGGGCGCGTCGTAGCCGAGCATGCGCGCCATGGCGGGATTCACAGCGAGGAATGTTCCTGCCGCAGTGGTCTGGACAATCCCTTCCACGGCATTTTCGAAGATCGAACGATAGCGTGCCTCGGCTTCGCGCAACTGGGTGAGGAGCAATGCGCCCTCGATGGCGGCAGCGCCGGCGCTCGCCAGAATACTGAGTGCCTTCATTTGCCCGAGCGTGAAAGGCTGGCGTCGGCCGTGTGTGACGCTCACGTTCACAACCCCAACAAGACGCCCCCCGACCAGCATGGGCATGGAGATGGCCGAACGGATGTCGGTACGTGGCCGCAATGGAGCAAATCTCGCATCGTGGACCTCGCCGTGCAGCAACAATGGCTCCTGGTGTCTCGCCACCCAGCCGGCAATCCCTTCCTCAATCGAAATCAGTTCTCCGAGGATGGAAGCGCGGTTCGCGCCAAGAACGGTGGTCACGCGCAATTGCTTGCCATCGGTCGAAGGCAGCATCACCGACGCTTCATCCGCGTTGCATTGCTCGACGGCCCCATCCGCAAGCTTGTGCAGGATTGTCTGGATGTTGGACGTGAACGAGATCGCCTTGCAGAGGTCGTAGATGGCCACGGTGTCACGGAGCTGGACGTTCTCCAGGCGCAGGCGGCGAAACTCGAATGCTCGGGCCAGTACGGGCAAGAGCGACGACGTCTTGAACGGCTTGAGCACATAGTCCTGGGCGCCGACTTTGAGGGCTTCGACGGCGGTCTGAACGGTGGCCTGTCCGGTCATGATGATCCCGGCCAGATGCGGATCGATTTCGAGACCGGCGCGCAGGAGCGCCACTCCGTCCATTTCGGGCATCATCAGGTCCGTCAGCAGCACGTCGAAGCTCTGTTCCCGGAGGAGCTTCAGGGCCTCGCGCGGCTGCGCGTAGCCGACGGCCTCGTATCCTTGCTGGGTCAGCTTTTCGGTCAGAACGGCGAGGAGTTCCGTCTCATCGTCGACAACGAGGATGCGTCCCAGGTGCGAAGCCGACATGTCAATTCCTCCTGCCGAACGACTGCTTACAGTGCAGCCTCTCGACCATTCGCGCCGTTGGCCAAGGGAAGAGTAACGCGCACGGTCGTTCCCTGGTTCACGGCACTCGCAAACTCCAGCGTTCCGTGGTGCTCTTGCACGATGCGACGACAGATCGACAGGCCGAGGCCAGTACCCTTTCCTTCCGGCTTGGTCGTGAAGAACGGCTCCGTGATGCGCGCAAGGTCCGCAGGCGCGATCCCCATCCCCGTGTCGGTCAGTTCGACTTCCACGGCCGGCCTGTCGCCGGCCAGCGTGGCCGTGCTTGTCCGCAACGTGAGCGCGCCCCCATCAGGCATGGCGTCCGCGGCGTTCATGAGCAGATTCAAGAAAACCTGGCGCAGTTTCTGCCGGTCGGCCTGGATCAGGGGCAACCCCGCTGCATAGGCACGCGCGATGCGGACTTTTCGCTTCAAGAACAAATAGTGGATGATCTCCAACGTCCTTTCCAGTTCGTCGTGGACATCCAGCGTCGAGATCTGCTGCTGCCCCGGGCGGCTGAATTGCAGCAGATTGGCGACCAGCTTGGCCATGCGGTCGAGTTCTTGTTCGATCACTTCCAAGCGGCGTGCGCCCGGGCTATTGCGAGGCGCCTCCTCGTGCAAGGACTCCAGATGAAGGTTAATGGTCGCCAGCGGGTTGTTCAGTTCGTGGGCAATGCTCGCGGCCAGTTCGCCCATGGTGGCCAGCTTGGCCGTGTGCCACAGCTGTTGCGACATGGCTCGCAGTTCCTCGGTCTTGGTCTGTAGCTCCGCGGTGCGTTCGGCTACGCGGTCGTCGAGTTCCAGCGTGAGCTGCACGAGTTCCGTATTCGTGCGCTCGAGCTCCGCGTGCGCCTCGCGCAGCTCGGCCGTTCTGGCATCGATCCGCCCTTCCAGATCCAACACCAAGGCCATGATGCCGCGGTCCGTCGCTGCAAGTTCCTCCCGCAGGGCACGGCGCGCCTCTTCCTCGTCTGACGTTGCCGCTCGATCTGGCTCACTCATGACGTTCGCCTCGAACGACGAGCACGGTGGCGTCATCGTCCAGCTTTGCAAATCGGCGCAGCAGGATGGCGGCCAGATCCGAAGCGGATTGGCCCGTAAAATCCGTGACGTCCTCCCGCTGCCAGTGGCTCGAAATACCGTCGGAATGCAATACCAACAAACACTGCCTTTGCCAGCGGTGCGTGCTGACCTTGGGTTTCGGCGCACCGCTGCCAAGCACGCCGCGGCGGACAACGAAATTCTCCGGTTCTTGATAGCCAAGCAAACGGGCCTCGATGTTGCCGATGGAAGCGAAGCTCATCGTCCCTGCGATCCAGTCGAATCTCGACAGGGCCATGACGACGCCGCGCGTCGCCTTGCATTCATGTTCCACACCACGAAAGATCTCTTCCAGCGGCTGGTCGCAGTGAGTTTCCACGAACCGGCGTGCTGCTTGCGCGGCACGCAGCGCGAGAGGGCCGTGCCCCAGGCCATCGATCACGCCCACCAGAGCGTTGTCCTCCCAGCGTGTGAGCACGAAGGCATCACCATTCACGTCCATCTGGGGATGTGCGCGGCTGGCCACGCCAAACTCCAAGGGGCAAGGCGTCGCGCTGGCCTCCTGCGTGCGCACCCATTTCTGGCAGACGATGCGTGTGCCTTGTTCCGGCTCCGACGAGATGTCCAGCCGATCCATGAGACGGTTGACGGTTCCCAGTCCATAGCCCAGGGACCCCGCCGTCGAAACACCGTCCTGCAGCGCCCAGTCGATGGCAGGAATGCCGGGTCCGCGGTCCACCGACTCGATTTCGATACCGAGCCTCCCGCTTGCCGTGATCGGGGTGAGCGCGAGCTTTCCGCCACGAGCGTGCTTGACGAGGTTCCACGCCAGCTCGGCGACAACCAAGGCAATTTCCTCGCTACCGGTACTGTCGAATCCTTGCCTCTCCGCGAGCAGGCGCGCTGCCCGACGTGCGACGGCCACGTCGCTCTCGTGATGGACTTCCAACGATTGGCCTGCATGCGGCTCCACGTCAATGCTTCCTGTACCACTTGATCGCCGTGATCGTTGTGCCCTGGCCGAGGATGGAAACGACCGTCAGGTCGTCCATCAGTCGCTTGGCACCGGGCAGTCCAAGTCCCAGGCCACCGCTTGTCGAAAAACCAGCTTGCATGGCTTTATCGATGTCCGCAATTCCGGGCCCTTCGTCGAGAAAAGTCAATTCCAGGCCCAGGTTGTCGTCTTCCTGCAAGTGCCGCCAGCGTATGACACCTGTGCTCGCATAGCGGAAGATGTTTCTCGTCAACTCGGAGGCAGCCGTCACGATGCGTGTCACGTCCGTGACGCCGAAGCCGAGAGCTTCCGCCGCCATGCGCACGCTCTTGCGCGCGGCGACAATATCGCTTTCCGATGCGATGGAAACCTCTCCCTGCAACAGGTCGCTCATGGCCGCTTCCTCCTCGGCCGCACGCCGTCCAGCAGGTTCAGGGCACTGTCGACATCAAGAGCCGTCAGCGTTGTCCCCAGGTTCAGTCCCAGCTGCGTTGCCGTGATCGCCACGCTGGCACGCATGCCGGCGATCACCGTACGTCCGCCCATCAGGCCAACCATCTGCGCCGTCTCGGTGATCGTTCGCGCAAAAAAGGAGTCCAGTGTTTCCACGGTCGAGATGTCGAGCACCAAGCCCTTCGCCTGATGCCGCTCCATCGCTTGCAGGACACCTGACTGGAGCATCGTGACCGTCGCGTCATCCGGATCGGCGGGAACGGTCACGAGCAGCAGTTCCCCGACCTTGATCACGGAAATGCTCTCTGGCATCGGCAGCCCTCCTAGCGTCGCTCGTCCCTTTCGACGACGTGCAAGTTCAAC
>JBFWSD010000748.1:0-4397 GCA_050248575.1 Gemmataceae bacterium | reverse complement strand
ACGTTCAGGCCCTGGTAAACGAGCTGGCGGATGCCGAAGGGGCGGCCCAGCACGCACATGTTGGTGTGCACCCCCATGACGATGACGTTCTTGATCTTCTTCTGCCGCATCAGGTAGTAAGCTTCCGCCGAATCGGTGATGGCGTCGCCCGGCTTGATCTCCAGGCTGTCGATCTGCTTGCTGTAAAAGCGTTTCTTCTCGCGCGGCTTCTCGTCGTCGCAGGGTTCGGTAACGTCAATGGGCAACGGCGCCTCGCGTTCCGGATCGAGATGGCACCAGTTCTTGAGCGGTACCTTGGGCGGCACCACCGGTGCTTGCTGGGCCAGCTTGCGTCCGGCCGTGTCCTTGTAGACGTCCATGCAGCCGCTCGGGCAATGGATGATGAGCATGCCGCGGTCGCGGCATTGCTTGACGACCTCGTTCATGACGGGGGCCATCTCCGCCACACGGCGGGCCGCGTTCTGGCAGTAATGATCGTCCCACATGTCGCACAGGATGACGGCGGTCTCAGCCGCATTCCAGCGGAGCGGCTTGTACGTGACGATCCATTGGCCCGCCTTGTCTTTGACACGGGTGCGGCCAAGCGTTTCGAGCAGAACTGGAGCGGGCTCAGCCCCTCGGCTCTGTGCGACACCCACCAGCAAGACGACCAGGAGAGAGATTCGGCGCAGCATGACAGGATCCTCGTGTTGGCGGCAAGCTGCCCTGAAGTATAGCCGAAGCCAGATCTGTCTGCATCCCTGGAGCAATCCGAGACGTCAGCGGGTGTCAGAGCACTGCTGTTCCTGTGGTGCTTTCCGCAACACGACAGCGAGGCCATGATGAAGGTCTTGGATGTACCCTGGCCATGCTGGCAAGAAAGTCATCCGTGACCGCGATGCCGTAGACAAAGGACCAGTGTCGTGTTAAATGTACGTTGCCGATGAGTCTGCCGCGCTAAGCTGCACCTTGAATTCTCTTCCGGCGTAATATCTGGCGCCGTTCTTTCACTCCACAGCACAGAAGAAGATGTTCGAGCAGCACCTAACCTAGCAGGAATCATAAAGAAACGATGAAGCCAGACGGGCCAGCAACGACACTCGCGATACCTGAGCGACTCGGTCGTTACCGTGTCACGGGCAAGATTGCCGACGGCAGCTTTGCCACCATCTACAAGGGACTTGACGAAGAGCTTGGCCGCGTCGTCGCCATCAAGCTATTGCAGGCTCAACACTCCGAACGTGTGCGGCAGGCCTTTCAAGAAGAGGCCAAGATCTTGGCCCGGCTCGAGCATCCCAGCATTGTGCCCATCTACGATATCGGCACTTCGAACGAGGGCACTTTCTTTCTGGTCACCAAGTTCGTGGAAGGCGGCGATCTGCGCCGGCGGCTGAAAGAGGGCCGCGTCCCGCTGGAACAAGCCGTGACTTACGTAGCCAGCATGGCCCGCGCACTGCATTTTGCCCATGAACAGGGGCTCGTGCATCGCGACGTCAAGCCGGGCAACATACTGCTCGAGAACGGCAAGCGTGCCCTGCTGGTCGATTTCGGCCTCGCTCTGCAAGAACGCGATTTCGGTACCGGACCGGCTAACGTAGGCACACCACTGTTCATGAGCCCGGAACAGGCCCGTCGCGAAGGCCATCGCGTCGACGGCCGCAGTGACATTTACAGCCTGGGCATCGTTTTCTACCAGTTGCTCACCGGTCAACATCCCTTCCACGGTGAATCACTCGACGAATTGCTCGAGTTCATCTGCAACCAGGAACCGCTGTCGCCCCGGCAACTCGATCCCACCATTCCGGAAGAAGTGGAACGGGTCTGGCGAAAAATGACGCGCAAACGCGCCAGTGAGCGTTACGCACGCGCACACGAAGTAGGCGACGATCTCGAACAATGGCAGGCGCGCGAACGTGCCCGGGCACAGCGTGGCGACGCAGATGTGCGTATGGTGCCGCGCGGGTTACGGTCGTTCGAACGCGCCGATGCCGATTTCTTTCTCAAGCTCGTGCCGGGCCCGCGCGATCGCGACGGCGTGCCTGAATCGCTCAGCTTCTGGCTCGACCGCCTCGAGAGCCGCGCCCCTGAAGTCGCGTTCACGGTGGGCGTCCTGTACGGCCCCAGCGGCTGCGGCAAATCGTCGCTGGTCCAGGCCGGCCTGCTGCCCCGCCTCGCCGATCATGTCGTGCCCATCGTCATTGATGCCACCGGGCAGCCCGCCGAGGACAAGCTGTTGCTCGCCTTGCGCCGCCATTGCCCCGGGCTGCCGGCGCACATCGACCTTGTCGAGTGCCTGTGCCGCATCCGTAATGGTGAAGGGCTGCCGGCGAACAGCAAGTTGCTCATGGTTATCGATCAGTTCGAGCAGTTCCTGCTCGCACGTCACCAGCCGGGCGCGCAATCGTTCATCGACGCGCTCCGTCAGTGCGATGGTGTGCGCGTGCAAGTCTTGCTCCTGGTCCGTGACGACTTCTGGCTCGGGCTGAGTCGCTTCCTGCGAGACCTGGAAGTGCCGCTCGCTGAAGGGGAGAACATGGCATTGGTGGATCTGTTCGATCCACAGCATGCCCGCCTGGTGCTGGGGGAGATGGGCCGCGCCTACGGCAAACTCCCCGACAACCTCGCCGAATGTAGCCCCGCGCAGCAACAGTTCCTCGAGCGGGCCGTTGCCACGGTTGCCGAAGAGGGCAAGGTCTTCCCGGTGCGGCTGGCACTTTTTGCCGAAGTAATGAAGAACCGCGCCTGGACGCCCGATCAGCTCGACCACATCGGACCAGGGCTGGGCAGCATTTTCATCGAACAGACGTTTGCAGGGCCAGCGGCGCCGCCCGCCCATCGCTTGCACCAGCGCGCGGCCAGCGCTGTACTGCGGACGTTGCTTCCCGATGAAGAAAGCGCGAGCACCAAGGGACAGATTCGCACGCAGCAAGAGTTGCTCGACGTTTCCGGCTACCGCTACAATTCAACCGCTTTCGCGGAGTTGATGAAAATACTCGATCAGGAACTTCGTCTGGTAACACCCATCGCGGATCTCGACGGCAACGACGAGACGACTTGCTATCGGCTAACCCACGATTACCTGGTGCCGGCACTGCGACACTGGCTGAATGCACGGCGGCGGCAGAGCCATCGTGGCCGCGTTCTGCTTCGCCTTGCCGACCGCACCGCAGAGTGGAACCTTCATCCCGTCCGTCGACATTTGCCCACACTCTGGGAATGGCTCGACGTGCACCTGTTCACGCGTCGCCGCGACTGGACCGCACCGCAGCAAGCCATGCTGCGTGCGGCAAACCGGTTCTACGGCATCCGCATCGGTGTGTTCCTCGTGTTTCTTGGGCTGGCCGGCCTGCTTGGCCTGAACCTGTATCGCCGAATCGACGTGGAACGAAACGAGCTTCGCGCCGGGCAAATCGTGGAAAAGGTACGCAGCTTTCATCGTAGCCAGCTCGCGGGGTTCGCCAAAGAAATCGAGCCGTATCGCCCGTGGGTCGAACCCATGCTGAAACAGCTGATTGCCGACCCAGCGACTCCCGAAGACGACAGGCTGCACGCCCGGCTGGTCTTGCTTGGCTTCGACGACGAACAGGTCATGCCACTCACGGAATACTTGCTCCGCGCCGATCCCGATGCGGTGCTCGAGATTCGTAGCGCCCTCGAACCTTATCGCGCCCGCGTCGTGCCGCAGTTGTGGCGCTGGGCCGACGACACGCAACGGACACCGGCGGAACGCGTGCGGGCCGCTTGCGCCCTGGCCGGTCTCGATAGCGAAAACCCACGCTGGCAGCGCACGGCGTTTCATGTGGTGAAGGACCTGTTCGCCGAGAATGCCTTCGTGATCGGCGAATGGCTCGACGCGCTCTTGCCCGTGCGGAACGCACTGGTGCCCCCCTTTCTCGCTCGTTTTCACGACGAGGGGCACATGGCACAGCAAATTGTGACCTGTGATGCGCTCATCGCCTATGCAGGGCAACGCCCCGGTTTTCTCGAATATCTCTTGCTCGAAAGCAATGACCTTCAGTTACGCCGTCTCTGGCCCGCCGTCGAGCAACATGGCGAGGCGGCCAGTGCCTTCTTCGAGAAAGTGCTGAACGATTCGAGCAGGGACGGCCGGCCCGGCGAGCCAGCCGAATTCCGGCAACGCGCACGCCGCCAGGCCCGCGCCGCACTCGCTCTGTTCTTGCTGCAGCGTCCAGACTCATTCTGGACCTTGCTACGGCAGCGCGAAGATCCGACTCTGCGCACGTACCTGGTTCACTCCGTGGCGGGGCTGCCCCCCGAATCTTTCCTGTCGCGCTGGCCAATAGAAACGGACCCAACGGCGCGGCGGGCGTTGCTGTTCTGCCTCGGTTCCTTCGAACCGGACAGTATCGCTCCGCCTCGCCGTGAAGAATTTGTGCGTATGCTGACCAAAGCTTACG
>JBFWSD010000747.1:0-4398 GCA_050248575.1 Gemmataceae bacterium | reverse complement strand
CTTCGAGGTCAAGCTGACGCTCGATCCGCCCGCCGACCCGAATGCCGCCGCCAACCCTGGATTGGGTGGCCGTGTGCAGATCGCCATCGCCGCCAACGGGCAGGCCATCGTCATCCCCGCCGGCAGTGGCGGCCAGGGCTCCTTCGAACTGCAAGACGCCAACGGCAAGAAGATCGTCCAGGTGAATGGCAACCAGCGCATCAAGGCGGGCAAGAATAACAACATCGAGATCGAACATGATCTGGCGTTCCGGCCCGGGCGCGACCAGCAGCCCGCGAAGCTCGTCTATCTGGGCTCGCAGACTTCAACGATCACAGTCCCGTTCAACCTGGAAAGCAAGTAGACAGGGATGAACACGAAGGGCCGCATTCCCTGGGAGGAATGCGGCCCTTCGCTTTTTCCGACCTTGTCGTGGCGGTCACGGAGTGATGCGCGGAACGACAATGTGATGCTGGGCGGGCGTGGTGGGCGCCTGGGGCTGCTCGGCGTCAGCCGAACTGCCGGTTTGCTGCTGCTCGACAGCCGTCTTGACGTCGGGCTGAGCCGACTTCGTGCCCGAGGCCTGACGCACTCCCGAGTTGCCAAGGAAGCCGACCAGTACTGTTTCGATCTCCATGGCGACGACCGGGTCTTCCTTGACCTTCATGGCCTGGAGGGCCTGGACGACGGCGACGGTGTTGCACTTCATCTTGCCGAGACTGCGGACGCAGGTGGCCCGCACGGTCGGGGCCGGATCGTGCTGCGCGGCATTGACGATGGCCTCGGCGACGATGGGCTGAGCCCGCCAATCGATCTTGGCCAGTTCGTCGGCGGCCCACTCGCGATGGCGAGGCCACAGCGAATTCCGCAACACCAGCATCAGCTGCTGCAGATCATGCGCGGGTTGCTCCACCTGTGCGGCGGGGGGCAATTGCGTCGGCATGCTCCGGCGCGTCGCCGCCATCTGATACATCGGCTGCTGCTGCGCGATCATCTGCTGCTGCGCCATCATCTGCTGCTGTGCGGCCAGCTGCTGCTGCGCCATCATTTGTTGATAAGCAGCCATCTGCATGGCCCGGTGTTGCTGGGCAGCCATCATGTTCGGATAAGCGGGACGGTTGAGCACCGGATGGCCCGAGGGGGGCGGCGGCGCCTGGACCATCGCATACACCGGGGCGGGCTGCACCATCGCCGTGGCGCCCAGGTGGGTCTGGGGCTGAGCGTGGGCCATGCCCGCCACGCCGGGCGTCGAGAAGGCATTGGCCACCTCGGGCGGCACCTGCTGCGGCTGCTGCGGCTGGGGCATCGGCACGTGCGAGACGTTCGTGAATGCGTTGGCCACTTCCACCACGTGCTGCGGAGCGGGGGGCGGTTGCGGGATCTGCGCCTGGGGCGGCATCGGCATCCGCGTGAGATTGGGCTGCGTGACCAGCGGCACCGGCAAGTACATGCCGCCCGCGGCCATCACCGAGCCGGCGCCACCCATGCCCGCCGGCACCATCGCCATCGGGTGCGTGGGCGGAGTCTCCGGAGCCACGCCCGGATGCGGCTTGTCTTCCTGCGATTCTTCCGAGCCGCCAAACAGGCCACTCAGCACGGTGCGGAGAGTTTTGGGCTTGGCCCGACTCTTGGCCGGCTGGCTGGATTTCGCGGAAGCTTGCTTGGCAACGCTGCCCGTTTCCGGCCTGGACAGTTCATCCGACTTCGGCTTGTCGGAGTCGATCTTGGCAACCTGCTCTTCGCCCTTGTCCTTGGGCTGATCCGCGCCGGCTTCCTCCATGGCCTTGGTGTTGTACTGCTGAGGATCCTGGAGCGGGTCGGGCTTGGTGCTGTCCGCGTGCGGCAGGTCGACCTTGGGGGGCATCTTGGAAACGTGATCTTCGGGGGAAGGCTTGCCCCACGATTCATGCCAGTCGCTGGGCAGGGCCGGTTCGGGGTCGGCCTTCGCTTCAACCGGGTCCGGCGCGGGAGCCTGCACGGGCTGAGCGGACGACGTCTCGGTGCCGCCGATGCTGATCTTGTGGTCGGGCGTCTTCGGCCTGGTGTTGCTGGCCACGCTGGTCGCCGCTTCGGCGGCTTCGCGCTGACGGTGGGCCAGGATCGGCCGCCGGTAGTTCGAGATCGGCCGCTCGTGCAGCTTGGGCCGCTGCACGACGGCGTTTTCGGGGGCAACCGGGGCGCCTGGCGGGGGCGTGGTGTTGCGCGTCCAGTGATAGATCTGCGTACGCATCGTCTGCACGACGCTGCCCGGCCGCATGCCCGCGCGATAGCTCGACTCGCCCACGGTGACGACGGTCAAGCGTTCGCCCGTGCGGATCGACTGCACTTCAAGGGCCACGTTGCCGTTCCGTTCCGGCCAGCTGCGGATGACCCAGCACTGTTCGGGGGGCCGACCAGGTTCCTGGACGGTGATGATCTTGTGGCCACTCATATCGGGGCCGGCCTCGGCGGGCTTGATCGGGGCCGCTTCGGCAGCGTCCTTCTCTGGTGCGGCTTCGCCATCCTTGGCGGGATCGGCCGCTTCCGCCGGCTTGGCCGCGGGCGGCAAGGCCGCATTCACCACCGGACCGGACGCGGGCAACGCCGGCGCGGCGGCGACGGCCGGCACCAGCTTCGGACCCTGTTTCATCGCGTACGGAGACGCCGACTGCGCCACGGCGATTCCCGCCCAGGCGACTGCCGTCACAAGGGTCCCTTGCCATTTCACCCCGATCATGGCCACTCCTTTCAAGCGCAACCAACGCTTTCCCTGATCTTCTTGCCTGGGTCGTCTAACGTCTTGTATCGGCCACGACGAAGCTCCGCATAAGTCGGAGTTTGCGGACGTTGAGATCAGTCGGAGAAATGCTGCGGGTAACGATGGCAGGCATCATGCCGACAAGAAGGGTAGCAGGGGCAAACCGGGCGCCCGCGCGAATCGGGAAAACTCCAATCCGCAGCCCCTTCCGCCTCGTCTTGATGATGACCACGGGCAATTGCACGGGAGATCAGCCATGATGGGACTCAAGCGTCGGGAATTTGTGAAGGTTGGAGCGGGCAGCGCCCTGCTGCTGGGGCTGCCCTGCGCAAGGGGCGAGGAGCTGGCAAGACTGAAGATTCAGGGTGACATTGCCAGTGTTCCTGTTGTTCCGACCGACTGGAAGCAGTTTCACGCCGAAATGAAGAAGCGGAATCAACCCGGCGTGGTGGTGCTGTTGCAGTCTCTGCCCACCGCGCCGAGCTTGAAGGGAGCCGCAGCGCCGGCTCAGCAAGCGCAAGCAGAGGCCCTCAAGCAGTTGAGTGACGTGCACGTGAACAATGACATGGCCACGCTGGTGCACAACTCGCTGTTCAACTGCGGCGACAGCGAATTGCCCCTGTTGCTGGTGCAGGCCGTGTTCGTGGCCGCTCCCGCGGCGGAAGTGCACAAGCAGTTTCCGGCCCTGCCCGCCCGTGCCGGGCTGGCACTCATCGGCGCGGAAGGCAAGGTACTGGCAAGCATGCCGCTCGAGCACGATCTGGGCCAGAAATTCGCCGACCGGGCCGCGCAGCTCATTTACGGCAAGGATGGCACCATGCTGGCCGAGCGTGTGCGGGCAGAACGGGCTGCCCTCGGCGCTGCCGCCTGCGCGAAGCTCGACGCGGCCATCACCGATCTCGACAACGACGACTTCAACCTGCGTCAGCAAGCCAGCCAGACGCTGGCCGGCCTGTTCCCGCAGGTCCAGGCGACCCTGGCCCAGGCGCATCGTGACGCAAAGTCGATGGAAGTCCGTGTCCGCATCGACACGCTGTTTCGCAAGAAGCTCCACGACGCTAACACCGCTGCCCTGTTCCAGCGTTCGCTGGCTCCGCACGTGGCCGCGGCAGCCAATTTCAACATCCGGGTCATGTGCGGGCAAGGATCTCTATTGCCACAAGCCCACGAATTCGTGCAGCGCTGGTGCGCGGCCAAGGTCTGAGCAATCACCCCACCCAAGAGAGCGCCGCCGGGCCACGATCCCGACGGCGCTCTTCTCTTGCGCAGCCTACAGGGTCCGCCAGTGGACTTTTCCCGGGCCGTGCTCGATTGCTGCAAAAGTGCGGGTTGAATCCAATGCCTTTTTTCACATAGAATCATCTCTGAGGGGCCGTCTTTTTGGGGAGATTGCGGGGAGACTGGCAGGTGAAGTGATGGTCGACCTCGAGAGCTTGCTCGACATGTCGCAGTGGCCGGTGTGGGTGCTGCCCACCATCATCCTGGGGGTGGTGGCGGTGCTGTTTGTGCTGTATCTGCTGAGTCAGCCGGGGTCGCCGCCAGTCGAGCTCAAGCAGCCCGTCATTGCCAAGGAGCCCGACCGCAAGGACTTGCGCTCGGCCCTGCGCCGCAGTGGCAACCCGATCGATATTCTGATCAGCGACGAGCAATCGAAGACAGCGCCGCAACATGGCTTGGTGCTG
>JBFWSD010000746.1:0-4402 GCA_050248575.1 Gemmataceae bacterium | reverse complement strand
GTTCTCCAGGAAGTGCCCGTTTCATTCTCGTGCCGATGCGAATTGGCTGGGTCCGTCCAATGAAATGCTACTGCGCAAGTATCCCGTACAGGGGCAGGGCAGGCGGGCGGAATGAGACGATCTGGGAAAAAATTTGCCCGCACTGGGCCGGCACTCCCGCAAGGACGTTACGGCAGGCGCGACCGCTGAGGCCCGCAGCAGGTTCACCGTCCGCAGCATCGTCACGGCGTTCCGCTTCGCGAAGAATCTGGTTGCAATCGAGGAGGCAGCCGTTACCATCGAGCCATACTTGCCCGCCGCCACCGAGCCTCCCCTTGGCGGCCCCACTGACTCGAGCAACCGAAACACCGGCCCTCCCAACGACTCGAGAGATCGACCTGCAGCCATCCCACCCCACCGTCACGGGTGGACCGAACCTGCCGAGATGTGTCATGCCGGCCGCTTCACACAACTCGAATGGAAAATTGCACGGGCACGCCTTGCGCAACGCCCATCTGTGTGAGAAATCCTTGCAGCGGGCCCAGGAAGCGCCGCCCCTGGCAGCCGCCATCGTGCGCATCCGGGTAGAACATCTGCACCTGACGCGGCTCGAACTGGCGCGGCGTTCGGGCATCAGCCGGGGCACGCTCCGCGACCTCGAACTTGGCGTGCACACGCCAACGCGCCGCATCCTCAAACGCTTCATGTCCTACTGCGAAGGCAAAGGGGTCCCGCGCGAACGGCTCGAGGAACTGCATCGCCTCTATGCCGGCGAGGGCGATAGCCTGGGCGAATTGATTGCCCGCCTGGAGTTGCGGGCCGGTTCTCCCCGCGAGCTGTCGCGTCGCGTGGGCATCAGCCCGGCGACCCTGTGGGAATATCGGCGGGGCAACTTTCCGCTGCCCTTGCCGCTCTTGCAGAAGCTCTGCCGCGCCGTGGGTGAGGACCCCGAGCGGGCTGAATCAATCTGGTACGAGGCGGAACGTGCCCGCCTGTGTGAGCGCGGCTACCCGGAGCCGTTGGCCGAGTTCTGGGTGCTCTGTGCCCGCGCCGGCTGGTCGGAGAATCACTTGCTCCGTCGTGGGCTGAACACGGCGACGGCGCGCAAGCTTCGTTACCTCGAACTACCGCGCTGGGACGAGGTTGAGGAAGTGGCGCGCCGACTCTGCCGCGATGGGCGCGAGCTTGCCGCCCTCAAACGGCTCTGGCCGCGAAATACCAACGGGCAGGCTGAACATGCCGACAGTTTTGGCCCGCGACTGAAGCAGCTTCGCAAGCAGCAGGGCATCACCCGCCGCGAGCTCGCCGATCTCTTCGTGATCGGCGGTAAGAAGCCGGCCCGCATCATCAAGTACGTGGAAGAGGATGGTTTTTACTCAGCCCAGGCGCATCCGGCCGGGCTGGCGGCGCTGGTGGCCCGCAACCCGCGTGAACAGGATCAGCTCCTCAAAGACTGGCAAGCACGCCGCGCCCAGTTCCAGCGCCGCCATCGTCCGGAAATGCGTCTCGACCTGAGGCTGCGCCGCGAACTCTTTGGCTTCAGCCTGAAAGACATGGAGCCCATCCTCGGCTACACGCGCACCGAATACCAGCGCATCGAACGCGGCGTCGTGCCGCTGCGTGAATCGGCCGAACGCCGCATCTGCGCGGCCATCGATCAGGCCGGGCAGCGCCGCCTCGACGAACTGCTCGAACGCCGCCAGCAAGGGCTCGAACAGCGCAGCGCCTGGAAGAACCCCACCAGCCTCGACGACATGTTTCAACTGCTGGGCCGCCGCGAAGGCGGGCTCATCCCGCTGGCCCGCTTACTGCGCAAAGCCGGGCTGAAGGGTCTGTGGCCCGGGCGGCTGCGCGCTCTCGCCAGCGGACAGGAAGTGCCTCCCTGGCATCTGGTAAAAGCAGTGGCCGAGAGTTGCCAGGTCGATGACCTCACCCAGGTCCAGCTCGACTGGGTCGACCGCTATCGAAATCAGTTGCAGAAACCGCCCCGATCACCGCTGGGCGTGGAGCTGCGCTTGCTGATTGCGGAGACGGCCCCGACCTTGCGTGCCTTCAGCGCACGGCTGCACTTCAACTACTCGGTGCTGGTGCGCGATCTGCAACGGATCGATCGGGATGAGGAAGTACGCTGGTTCCACATCGAGCGCATCTTGCGGGCCGCCAGCGTGCCCGCCGACGACGAACGCTGGCGTGACATCCGCGCGCTCTGGTACACGGCCCGCGAGCGCAGCCGCAAGCCGGCCCTGCATGGCAAGCGGCATGCCCCTTCCACCAACGGCACGGGCTGATCCGCTCAAGCATCTTCTTCCCAGTCGTCCTCGAGTACCTCGAAACCATCCGAGCCTTCGCTGGCTTCCGGGATTTGCGCTGCCGAGACAACATTGGGACAAGCCTTGCGCAGCTTATCGAGAACGGTGTCGGAAAGATGATTGAAACTGACGTCGAGGCGTTCAAGACGCTGGAGATCGGGGCAGCCCGCCAGCACTTCGCCCGCATCGTCAGTGAGGGCCGAATACTGCAGCTCGAGCGAACGCAGACGCTTGAGCAGCCCGGAACTGACCAGCGCCTCGCAGTCGTAGGCTAGCCCGCGCATGAAGTGCAGCGACAGCCTCTCCAGCAAGGGCTGCTTTGGGAATGGAAATGTTTCGCTCGCCGTCCAGACCATGTCCATGCTGCCGTGCCCGGAACTGGGATCGAGAAAGAGTTCGCGCAGCTCGGGCAGCCGGTCATTGGCTGCCAGCACGTCGACATCGTACATGAAGGTGCCGCCCACGCGCAGCGTGCGCAGGCGCGGCAGCGTATCGATGGCGAAGAACGCCGCTGTGTCAAGATCCCACAAGTACACATCGAGCTCTTCCAGCCCGGGCATCCTGGACAGCACCTTCAAGAGCGGATGCGGGGCCACGTCGCAACGTTCGTGATCCGGGTCGCCCAGGCGAAACACGCGCAGGTTGCCCAGCACCGTAGCTTCCGTCAACGGTGCGAGCGCATTCGATTCCTCATCGGAGAACATGGCCATGCCGGTGAGCATCACCTCGCTCCAGGCAAACGCCCGGTCGAGCGGCGTCGCATACGGATCGATCACCGCCAGCTCGCGCAGCAGCCGCAGTTCCGGGGCATGAGCCAGCAGGCTGGCCAGTTCTTCGCGCAAGGAACGCGCCTGGATGGACGTGATCCAGCCGCGCGCGAACCGGACGTCAAGGTCGTCGCGCTCGGCCAGCCCGCCGAGCCAATCGGCCCGGTGCTTGTCGAGCAGTTCTTTCTCGCGGGCAGCCAGCTTCATGCGTTCGGCGGCGGCCAGCTTGCCGTCCTCGAGACCCACTTGCACGCGAATAAACTCGCCGCGCGGGTCTCCCTTTTCGATGAGGTGATCGGCATAGGCTGCGTGGACCGCCAGGTCGTCAGGATGGGCCACCAGCGCATGCTCCAGCGCCTGGGCGGAAGTGTCGGCCATGAGAGCCTCGAGGTGAAGTCAGGCCCCGTACTTGCCGAGTCGCCCGGCGTGGGCCATCGCCATGGGCAGCAGGAACTTGGCTTGGAATTGCCCCAGGCCTCCTTGCAGGCAGTACGACTCGCCAAACTCCTTGACGCCGTCCGGGCGGCACGTGTCGGCCACCAGCAGCGTGGGTACTGGATGCCAGCTATGGCTTTTCAGCTTGCTGGGGGTGCTGTGGTCGCCCGTGACGATCAAAACGTCTGGGTTCAGTGCCCGGATCTTGGGGATCTGCTCGTCGAAGCGTTCAATCATCTCCACCTTGGCGGGGAAGTTGCCGTCCTCGCCCGTGCTGTCGGTGTACTTGTAGTGGAGGAAGAAGAAGTCGTACTGGTTCCACAGCTTCTTGAGAGTCTCGACCTGGTCTCCGAGAGTGGTGCCGGCGTCGGCGATGGTCATGCCGACCAGGCGGGCCAGCCCCTTGTACATGGGATAGACGGCGATGGCCACCGGCTTGAGACCATAGACGTCTTGCATGGTTTCGATCTTGGGATAACGCGCGAAGCCGCGCAGCGTGATCATGTTGGTGGGGGTCTGGTCCTTGAGAGCCTTGCCCGCCTCGGCGATGAAAGTGTTGACCAGCTTGGCGGTCTTTTCGGAAATGGCATCGGTGCCCCGTGCGGGCAAGGGAACCACACCGGTCTGCTGCGGATCCGTGTCATTCACTCCATCACCGAGCCCGTCGCCGCGCAAGACGACCACGAAGCGGTGCTCGCGAACGGGCTCGACGAAGATCTCGCAGCCCGGCACCTTCACTTCGCGGAGTCGCTTGCACATCTCGATGCAGCGTTCGGTGGTGGGGCGGCCGGCGCGGCGATCGGTGATCTTGCCCTGGTCGTCGACCGTGCAGAAGTTGCCCCGCACGGCCACGTCGCGATCCCCAACCGGGAAGTTGATGCCGAGAGCTTCAAGAATTCCGCGGCCGATCCG
>JBFWSD010000745.1:0-4410 GCA_050248575.1 Gemmataceae bacterium | reverse complement strand
CATCCAGAACCAGCAGAATCCGCCGAGCGATCCGATGGATCCGCCGCCCCCCTCGAACCAGAAGCCGCCGGCCCAGCGGCTGGTCGAGGACCTGGCCGAGATCAAGATCATCCGCGCCATGCAGGTCCGCTTGAACAAGCGTACCGAAAACTACGGGCAGCGCTACACCGGGGAACAGGCCAAGGACCCTGACATCGTCAAGGAACTCGACAACCTGGCCAACCGGCAGCAGCGGATCTTCAAGACCACGGATGATTTTGCCCGCGGCAAGAATCGTTGAGTCGTACGCGGCGGGCCGGGAGCTCACGCTCCCGGCTTGCCAATGCGAAGTGTCGTTGTTCCAAACCCGGGAGTGATTCCATGTCGGTCCGCCACACAAGCCTGATGCTGATTGCGGCCCTGGCCGCAGTGACGGGCAGCCTGCAGGCAGCCGATCCGCTCCAGCGTTGTCTGGAGGGTGAGACGCGCGTGGTGGAATTGCCCGAACTGGGCCGGCATCTCGGGAACATGCTCAGGCTGCAAGTCCAGGTGCACACGGCTACCGTCGCCCTCAACGAGGCCGTGCAAGGCAAGAAAGTGCCGCATCGCGATCTGGTGCCCAAGCTGCTCGAGCTTTCCAGGAAGCAGCAGGCAGTGGTCGATTCGGCCCGGCAGACCATCCGTTACCTCGAGAAAGAAACAGCGTCGGTGGCCTTCGTCGAGGTGGCCCGTGAGATGCAGGAACAGATGCGGCAGGTGGCGGCCCGGCTCGCCCGCGGGGAGCTCGGCCCCGATACTCAGAAACTGCAGAAAGAGATCATCGACATCTTGAACGAAGCGCTGAACATCCAGGATTCATGACCCACCCCACGCCCGACGGCGTGACAGAGACCGAGGAGGAACCCATGCGTTATCGACACTGGCTGTGGACATTGGCCTGGCTGCCCCTGGTGGGCAGCGTGCCGGCGGCCGAACCGCAAGCGCAGCGGCCCGAAGCGATCTTCCGCTCGCTGCAAGCCGCCGACGCCAAGCAGGCCCAGGAGCGGGCGCTCAACTGGCTCCGCCAGGCGGGCAAGGCGGACGAGGCGACTCTCGCCAAGTTCAACGCGCTGTGGGCCGAGGACGTCAGCGTGCTCGACCGCGTCGCGCGGACCTTTGCTCTCGGCGATGCCGAGGCGGCGCGGCTGCTTCGTGAGGCCGGCGATCCGCACACTCCCGCGCCCACGGAGTTGCCCGCCCTGTTGACCGATGCCAATCAGCCCAGCTTCTATCGCGCCAACCTGGGCCTGGCCTACGCCCGTGCCCTGACCCAGCGCCGCGTGCACGAGGAGGCTCTCCAGCTCTTCGCATCGATCAAGCCCGACCAGGTGGTGGATCCGTCCGCGTACTTCTTCTATCGTGCCGTGGCCGAGCATGCTCTCGCGCTCAAGGACCAGGCGCAGCAGACCATCCGCACAATGAGAGAAGACGTGGTGGACGCACCGGATCGTTACCAGCGCGTGGCCCAGCTCATGCTGCACGACATGGACAGCTGGAATGCCCCGGTGGCGAGCCGCGAAGACATGATTCGCCAGAAGCTGGGCCACGTGGCCCGCAACATGTCGAATGTGGAGCGTCGCCTCGACCTGGCCCGCGGCGGCGAGCAGACGCAGGCCATCCAGCGGCGCGTGGTAGCGCAGCTCGACGAGCTGATCAAGTCGCTCGAGCCGCCGGACGGCCCGAGCGATCCGCGCGATCCCGACGATCCCAGCGATCCCAAGGATCCTGGCCCTCCTGGACCGCCGAAGCCCGGCCCTGGGCCTGGCCCCGGTCCCGGGGAGCCGCCCATTGTCTGCGGCCCGATGCCCACCAGCAAGATCGCCGGGGGCAGCGGCCCGGGCCAGGTAAACGACGTCAAGCTGCGGCAACTGCTCGAACAGTGGGGCAAGCTCCCCGAGCGCGACCGTGCCCAGGCCATGGCGATGCTCAAGCGCAGCATGCCTGCCTACTGGACCGCGATCATGGAAAAGCACTCGCGTGATATGGCCCGCATCGGCGGCCGCTGATACGCACTGCGTCTCCAGGTAGCCCGGCCCTTCTTCAGAGAGGGGCCGGGCTTTTTGTTTGCCAGGCATGTTTTGGGTGGGGAGATGGAAGTTCGCTCGTAGGAGCCGTCCGCCGCATATACTTGAACTGGCGTTTGGCCGCGGTTGCGCTATTTCGACGAGCCCATAACACATAAAAACTCTTGTGCTGTCATTCCAGCATTTCCTGGCAACCGTCGCGGGTCGCGGTTACCTTCAGCGGAGTTGCAATCCGAATTCGAATGCTGCCACGGCATCATCCCACCTGACTATCGTCCACAGGAACAGCCTCATGAAAGCCCTCCTCACTATTGGATGTCTTGTCATCGCCGTCTCCGCCGTTGCCCTGTCGGGCGAGGTCGTGCCCCAAGGCAAGAAGACCTGGACCAAGCGCAGTCCTCTCAAGGAAACCCCGCCCTCGCCGGGACTCAGCTACGAGACCTCGATCGCCTACGATCCCGTGGCCCGCCGGGTCATTCGCTGGGGCGGGCACGCACAAGGCGGCGTGAAGGGCTCCGGTGAACAGATTGCCGAACTCTGGACGCTCGATCCCGCCACCATGACATGGGAACACAAGGAGCCGAATCGGTCGCCGCCGGCCACCTGCTGTGCCCAGCAAAACGTCTTCGACCTGTTGCAGAACCGCTTCCTTCGCTTCAAGGGGGCGGGGGGCAACCACGGCTGGCAGTGGTTCCGTGAGATCTATTTGAACAACTCATCGGTCTGGAATTACGATCTGGCCAGCAACACCTGGCGTGACCTAGCCCCGGTGCCCGAGCCGTCCGTGGGCATCATGCGCTGCGCCAGCTGGGACAGCGACTACCAGGTCGCCGTCGTCTTCGGCGGCGAAGGACGACGCGAGGGCACCGTCGTGTTCGATCCTTACACGAACACCTGGACGCGCATGCAGCCGAAGAATGAGCCGCCGCTTGGTTCGCGCGAGCCGCGCAGTGGCGGCAACATGACCTACGATGCTGCCCGCAAGCTGCACGTTCTGTTCGGCTCACAGTTCTCCGATGACCCGCACACCTGGGCCTACAGCCTGCAAAAGAATGAATGGTACGATCAGAAGCCGGCAACGCAGCCCCCCACCAATCGCAACGATCCAGTACTGGCCTATGACAGCCTCAACAAGGTGGTGGTTGCTGTTGTCCGCGCCGCCGATCAGTTCGATGGGAAGCAAGTGGTGAAGTCACATCTGGAAACCTGGGCGTACGACGCGGGCAAGAACACCTGGCAACACCTGGCAGTCAAGCGTCAGCCAGACTGTGCCGGCGGCCGCAGTCGGGTCATGACCTTCGTGCCGGACCAGAACTTCTTCTTGATCGACGGGTACGTCAAGCCGATGGAACGGGTGCCCGGTGTCGAGCGCGAACACCAGATCTGGACATATCGTTACGCCGAGGCGCCGCCCCGGGCCGGCACGCTACCTCCAGGCGAGCTGAAGCTGACAACCACGGTCGATGGAGCCAATCTGCAATGGACGCGTTCCCCCTCTGCCGAGGGCTACGTGATCTACCGGGGCGAAGGAATGGTGCCCTGGCAGGCGAACCTCGAAAAAGTGGCCCGCGTCGCCAAGACTGTCACCAACTATCGCGACACCGGGCTGAAATCGGACAAGATCTATCACTACGTGGTGCGCACGCTCGATGCAGACGGAAACGAGAGCGAAGCAGGCGCGCGCGTGCGGACGCAGCCGCGGATCGTCGAGGACGCCGTGGCCGCCGTCATTTCCGCGAAAGAGGTGGCCCTGTCCTGGGAACCACCGGCCGGCTTCAGCGACATCACCGGCTATCACATCGAACGTGCCCCCGTTGAGGTGCTCAGTGAGGACCAGATTGTCCGCCTGAAGAAGGACACGCCGCCACTGCCAGACCCGAGCGTGGGGGCAGTCAGGCACATCGGCAAGTTTGAACGTCTGACGGAAAAACCTGTCAAGGAAACCCGTTTCGTGGATCGAGCCGTCGATCTGGCTGGCCGGCCGGCCCATGTGGAAAAGCCGCTGCTGACCAGGAACTTTGCCGCCAGTCAGCTTGATGCCGAGGGGAAACCGTATCGCTACGCGGTTTATGCCTATCGCATCCGGGCTGTCAACGCGCTGGGAGTCGAGAGTGGGCCGTCGCCCTATCTTCTGACGATTCCCTCGGCCCCGCAGCATGTCTTCTCCCACGAAGACGGGGACAGCTGCCAGTTGAAGTGGGCCGCCAACCCGGAGCAAGGAATCAAGGGATATCGCGTCTACTGGATGAAAGGGCCACGCCCGGAAGGTCCAGGGCAGGCCGTGCATCGACTGACCAGTGATCCGGTGGCTGCGACCCGCTTCACCGCTGCCAATGCAGGCAGGGAGCCCCGCCGCTTCTGGATCGTG
>JBFWSD010000744.1:0-4413 GCA_050248575.1 Gemmataceae bacterium | reverse complement strand
CCCAGTGCCAGGCCAAAGAGCAGCGCCGAGATTGCATTCTGCCGGCGACTGCCCAGCACGCCAAAGGCCAGCACGGCGGCCATCAAGAACACCGCGAGCGTGCCATCCGACAGGGCCGTCGTCTCCACCACCCAGAAAGGGTGCAGGCTGGCCAGCACACCGGCAACGATGGCTGTCAGTCGACTTTGAAAGGCTACATAGCAGCACAAAGAGAGTAGCCCGGCGGCCAGCGCCCCGAGTCCGGCTTGCAGCCAGCGGACTTGCCGATAGGGATCGGCGGCATCGTCAACAGCCTGCACGCTGGCCACGACATATGGATAGAGGGGCTCGGAGCCGGCCCAGGGCTGCAACTTGCCCGCGCTGTCGGCCAGCACGAATCCTTCCCCTTGATGAACGTGGCGGACAAGTTCTTCGAGATGCGGATCGGGGCTCTGCACCATGAGCGGGCCGGAGTGGTTGCCCGCGTCGCACGTGTTCACGTACCAGGCACGCACGAGGAAGGCGGCCGCCGTCACTGCCAGGAACAGTGTCAGCCCCATCAGGTCGAGTCGCCTCGATTCCGCCATCCTATTCTCCTGCTCTCGCGTCGGACTATGGGCCGAAGATCCGCTGTTGTCAAAGCTTACCCAATATGTTACGCAACTTCCCCGCGCCGCAAACATGGTCTGCCCCAATCGCCGGCGAATGACGATAAAGGCTGCGGAGGCCAGGAGCGTCCTGTCTCCCGCCGGGCCAGTGGGCGTGGCAAGCTCTGGGGAATGGGAGAGCTGGGGTAGTAAAGTGCCCTCTTTTTCCAGGCTAGCTCAGTGGGTGCTGTTCATCGGCTTGTTGCCTGCGCTGGGCTGTGCCTCGGTGCAAAGCAACGAGCCGCTGTTGCGCGCTTCTGCCGCTACTTCAGGCGATATCCTTTACGCCGTGAACGGCGCCGGCGATTTCGGCGGCATGTCGGGGGCCCTCGGTGAGGCTTTCGATGCCGAGCACGGGCCGGTCAAGATGGTTGTTTATCACTGGTCGCACGGCTACCGCCGCATCCTTGCCGATCAGTGCTGCTTCAGCCACGCTGTCGAGCAGGGCGAAGAACTGGCCCGGATCCTCGTCGAGCGGCGCAAGCTCTACCCGAAGGACCGCATCTTCTTGTTCGCCCACTGTGCCGGGGCGCCGGTGGCCCTGGCGGCCGCGGAACGTGTGCCCGCGGGCACCATCGATCGCATGGTGATGCTGGCGCCGTCAGTGTCGTCACAATACGATCTGCGCGGCGCCTTGCGGGGCTGCACGGACGGCATCGACGTCTTCTGCAGCGAGCACGACAACTATCTGCGCTATGGCCTGTTCGTCCTGGGCGCCGGCGACCGCCGACACTTTTGCAGCATCTCCGGCCGCCATGGCTTCAAACCGGTCATCAAGTCTCCTGATGACGAGAAGCTCTACAGCAAGCTGCATCATCATCGCTGGAGTGAATCGGTCGCCTGGACGGGCCACGAAGGGGGCCACTACGGCGCCTATGCCACTCCCTACATGCGCACCTACATCCTCACCCTGCTCAACGATGGCCCGCAAGATGGCGTCCCGCCCGACGCAGACTCGGCCATCGTCATGCACCCCGAGACCAGGAACGGTCTCTGATGCCGACGCGCCTCACTCCGTGAATGCGGGCAGGGCAAACAGCCCCAGCACCCAGTGCGACAGGATGATGCACACCAGGGCGCGGCTGGTCAGATAGATCGTCCCCCACACAGCGCCCATCACCGCCGTGATGACGGCAAAACCCACGTAGGGCAGGTGCGATAGCCCGAACAGGACGGCCGTGATCGCCACGGCGGCCACAGGGGGCAGCAACACTTCCAGGTTCCGCTGGATCAAGACGAAGAAGATCGTGTCTTGCACCACGCACCAGGCCAGATAGCCCCAGGGGTTCACGCGCAGCGGCGTCTCCACGAGAAAACTGACGAAGAACGCGGGCACGATCGCCAGCTGAGTGATCAGGGCCAGCAAGCCGAGCATGACGCCGCGCGCCTTCAAGGAGTCTGGGTCATCGTCGAGGGGCAGCCCCCAGGTCCACCACAGCCTGCGTGGATCGGCGGGCAATAGCCCCCACTCCCGCCAGTCGGTTGTGAAGAGAAGTATTCCCACGTAGGCAAGGATTAGCAGACACAGCGTGACCTGTGCGGTCACGCTGGCTTCACTGCTGAGCGGGGCCAAGCAGATCCCGGCGACCAGCAGGGCCGTCGTGCCGCTCGCTTCCAGCATGGGCCGCCAGGGCAGCCCGTCGGTCTCGGCGGATTGGCTCATGCGTCTCTCGCATTGCAGCAGGGCACCTCCCTACTCTACCTCATCTCTGCCTCGGCGTCTGGGGTCACGTGCAACATTCCTGGTATGAACCCATATCTCGAGCAAGACGAGGTCTGGCACGACTTTCACGAGCGGTTCATGCCGGCGGTTTCGGAGATGCTCGTGCCACTGGTGCGGCCCGGATACATCGTGAAGCTCGACGAGATCTCTACATTCACTACATCTACCAGGGTGCCCCGCCTCAATCATTCACGGCGATTCGCAAGGAGCAGATGCACTGGCCGGGCAGATCGCGGCCGAGCTTGGCCTGCAGGTCGAACCGATGGGCAAGAATCGCGAAGATTACGCGCGGTTCCGCCGCGCGGCCTGGAAAGGACTCAACGAGCGGATGCTCGCCCGCGGCGCGCGTCTGGTGCTGGTGTTTCATCCCAGCATTGCCGCCGCCAAGGGCTCCGGTCATCTGATCGAACTGGCCCGGGCAGCCGGCATCGAAGTACAGGTGTTCTCCGAGTGAGCCAACTCGCGCATCCTTCTTCGCGCCTGGTCCCATTCCGTTCAACGTGTATCATGTGCGCAGCATCATCTCGGGGGAACCGCACATGAACACAACCGATCCTGCCTTGCGCTCCTTCTTGCCGGTCTCGGCACAGTCGCCGTTTCCAATCCAGAATCTGCCCTTCGGGGTGTTTCATCGGCCCGGGCACGGCGCCCGTTGCGGCGTGGCCATCGGCGAATGGGTGCTCGACCTGGCAGTCATCGAGGAGGCGGGCCTCTTCAAGGGGCCATCCCTGCACGGGCAACACATCTTCCGCGCGCCAGACTTGCATCGCTTTCTCTCGATGGGCCGCGAAGCCTGGGGGGAAGCCCGCGCGACGATCAGCAGCCTGTTGCATGCCGAAACCGCAACGATTCGCGACAACAACGAACTGCGTTCGCACGCGCTGGTGCCGCAGGCTTCGGTGGAGATGCTGTTGCCCTGCACGATTGGCGACTACACCGATTTTTATTCGTCGCGCGAACACGCCACCAACGTGGGTACGATGCTGCGGGGCAAGGACAACGCCTTGCAGCCGAACTGGCTGCACTTGCCGGTGGCCTATCATGGCCGGGCCAGTTCGATCGTGCCGAGCGGGCAAGACGTGATCCGCCCGCGCGGACAACTCAAGCCCGAGGACGGGCCGCCCATCCATGCTCCCAGCCGCGCACTCGACTTCGAGCTGGAAATGGGTTTCTTCATCGGCCCGGGCAACAAGCTCGGGCAGCCCGTGCCCGCGCGGCAAGCAATCGATCACATCTTCGGCGTGGTCCTGGTCAACGACTGGTCGGCGCGCGACATCCAGAAGTGGGAGTATGTGCCGCTCGGCCCGTTCCTGGCCAAGAACTTCGCGACCTCCATCTCGCCCTGGCTGGTGACGCTCGAGGCGCTCGAGCCGTTTCGCTGCGCCGGGCCGACACAAGATCCGGCCCCGCTCGATTACTTGCAGACCAGCGGCCCGCAGACTTACGACATTCATCTCGAGGTGCGCCTGCACGGCGCGGGGATGGATGAACCGCAGGTGATCTGCCGGTCCAACTTCAAGCATCTGTACTGGAGCATGGCCCAGCAGCTTGCCCATCACACTGTGAATGGCTGCAATCTGCGCCCGGGCGACTTGCTGGCCTCGGGCACGATCAGCGGACCGACCGAAGACTCCTTCGGCAGCATGCTCGAACTGTGCTGGGGCGGCAAGAAGCCCCTGACCTTCCCGGGCGGCCAGACACGTACCTTCCTGCAAGACGGCGATCGCGTGACGATGACGGCGTGGTGCCAGGGTGACGGCTATCGGATTGGCTTCGGCGAGGTGACGGCGAAGGTGTTGCCGAGTGCGACGTGAAGGCGTCAGCCGGGGGGCGGCCCGACCACGTAGCTAATGGACGAAATACTGGCGGCGAGGCGGTCGCCCGCTTCGCGCGCGGCCGTGGAATCGACACTGGCCTGTGAGATGGCGGTGTACCAGAACCGCTCGCGGTCGCGCGGCGGGAGAGCCTCGGGATCCAGGTCAAGCTGGCGGACATCGTCCCGCTCCCAGCGGACCTTCTTGAGCAGGGTGGCCAGCTCGCGCCAGGTATTGCCGTTACAAACCA
>JBFWSD010000743.1:0-4413 GCA_050248575.1 Gemmataceae bacterium | reverse complement strand
GCGCAGCCCGAGGCGGAAGAGCCCAAGGACAAGGAACAAGGCGGGCATTACACGAAACTCGACCCGATGGTCTATGGCGCCGCCGCCATCGACGGGGCCATCTTCGTCCGCACCGGCACAAACCTGTATCGCATCGGCAAGCCATGATTGCGCGGGCGGACAGACAAACCCGACACGTACTTTCGCCCTGCCCGGCGCAATATCAAGGCAAAGTGCGCCACGAGTCATCGCGTCGAATGAGCTCTCGATTCGTTTGCGCACTTTTTGGTTCCTGGCAGTCAGCCATCGCCGCAAGCCGTTCATTGCGCAAACGCGGTCCAGTTTCTTGATTTACTCGTCTATCTTGGGGGGCGTGACATGGGCATTCTCCTGCGGCATGGTCTGTTGCTGGCGATTTCCGCGTACTTCGCGCTGGCGCCGCTCGCGCGCGGGGCCGAGCCTGTCTTCAAGGCCGGCGCCTATGCCCAGGACGTCACGCCCGCCTTCCCGATCTCTGTGAACGGCGGCATGGCCGACCGCACCGCCGAGGCGGCCCACGACAAGCTGCATGCGCGCTGCCTGGTCCTCGACGACGGCAAGACGCAGCTTGCCCTGGTCATCGTCGATAGCTGCATGATCCCACGCGAGCTGGCCGATCGCGCCAAGCAACTGGCCCATGCGCAGACCAAGATTCCCGTCGAGCGGATGCTGATTGCCGCCACGCACACGCACACGGCCCCGACCGTGGCCGGCGTGTTTCAGAGCGATCCGGATCAAAAGTACGTGAAGGAGCTGGCGGAGAAGATCGCTCATGGCATTGCCCAGGCCTGGGGCCGACGGCAGCCCGCGCGGATCGGCTGGGGCGTGGGCAAAAATCCGAACCAGGTCTTCAATCGCCGCTGGTTTGTCACCGACCGCGAATTGATCACCAACCCCTTCGGCCGGGCCACCGACAAGGTCCGCATGAATCCGCCCGCGGGCAGCAAGGCACTCGAGAAACCGGCGGGCCCCATCGATCCCGATGTCTCCGTGCTGGCCGTGCAAACGCGCGACGGCAAGCCGCTTGCCCTTCTCGCCAACTACAGCCTGCACTACGTGGGCGGCATTCCCGGCAAGCAAGTGTCGGCCGATTACTTCGGCGAGTTTGCCCGCGTGGTGGCCAGGAAGCTGGATGCCGATGACAGCTTTGTCGGCATCATGAGCAACGGCACGTCGGGCGACATCAACAACATCAACTTTCGCGCGGCCCGGGCGGGGAAGGATCCGTTTGTGCAGGTCCGCTTCGTTGCCGAGGACGTGGCGAACACGGCCCTGGCCGTCTACAAGGGCATCCGCTTCCACGATCACGTCACCCTGGCGATGGCCGAGGCCGAGATCGAGCTCGGCGTGCGCAAGCCCGACCGGGCCGATTTCACTCGCGCCGCCGAGTTCATCACGCTCAACGGCAAGAAGCCGCTTCAGGGTCTCGAAGCCGTTTATGCACGCGAGACGTTGCTTATCGACAAGTTTCCCGATACCGTGAAGCTCAAGCTGCAAGCCATCCGCATCGGCGCGCTGGGCATCGTGGCGATTCCTTGCGAGGTGTTCGTGGAGATCGGCCTGGAACTGAAGAAGAAGAGTCCGTTCCAGCCCACCTTCACGATCGAGTTGGCCAACGGCTACAACGGTTATCTACCCACGCCAGAGCAGCATGCCCTGGGGGGCTACGAGACCTGGCGGGCCCGCTCCAGCTACCTCAAGGAAGATTCCTCCCCCACGATCACGAAGACCTTGTTCGAACTGCTCGACAAGGTGAAGGAGTAGTGAGCGGCCCGCGAATGGACAGCGCTGGCCCGGCTTGCTACAGTTCATGAACGGCACTTCCTCAACCTGCCTGGGAAGTTGCGCGCCGTGTGGAGTTGCCCATGGCTGGAGGCATCCAGTCGGTGCCGGCGTTGCTTGATGCGCTCAGGCAACATCAGTTGCTTGCTGCCGCGCAGCTCGACGAGCTGGCGCGGAGCCGGAGCGGCGATGCGCGCGCTCTGGCCCGCACCATCCTCGACCGCAGCCTGCTCACGCCCTTTCAGGTCAACCTCTTGCTGCAAGGCCGCGGCAGCGAACTGGTTCTTGGTTCCTACGTGCTGCTCGAACGCCTGGGGGAAGGGGCCACGGGACAGGTCTTCAAGGCGCAGCACATCCACATGCGCCGCCTTGTGGCCCTCAAGCTGCTTCGCAAGGAAGGGCACATCGACGACGAGACCCTCGAACGCTTTCGCCGCGAGATGCAGCTCGCCAGCCAGGTCACGCATCCCCACGTGGTGCAGGCCTACGATGCCGGGCTGTCCGAGGGCTGCTATTTCCTGGTCATGGAATACATCGAAGGCAAGGACCTGGGAACGCTGGTGACCAAGCACGGCCCGCTGGCACTCGAGCAGGCCAGTACTTACCTGCGGCAAGCGGCTCAGGGCTTGCAACATGTTCACGACCGCGGCCTGGTCCATCGCGACATCAAACCCTCGAACATGCTGATTGCCGGGCAGCCCCGCCCCGGCGACTGGGGGCAGCTCAAGATCCTCGACCTGGGCCTGGCCCGCCTGCAACATGCCGTGCACCGCGACACGGCGAAGCTGACGGCGACCGGCGCCCTGGTCATGGGCACCGTGGATTTCATGGCTCCCGAACAGGCCATGGATTTCCGCAAGGTCGACATTCGTGCCGATATCTACAGCCTGGGCTGCACTTTCTACTTCGCCCTCACCGGGCAGGTTCCCTTCGAGTCCGTGACCGTGGCCGAGAAGCTGCTCCGCCATCAGCAAGCCGAACCCAAGCCCGTCGAACGACGCCGCCCGGACGTCACGTCGCAGCTGGCAACGGTCTTGCGCAAGATGATGGCCAAGCGCCCCGAGGATCGCTATCAGCAGCCCGCCGAGCTGGTGCCGTTACTGGGTTCGATGTTGCCCGCGGTGGCGTCGACCTTGCCGATGGCGATCCCGATGCGGGCAGCCCCGACCAACGTGATCGATGCCGAGTTCACGGTACGGCAGCGCCGGCCGCTGGGCCGCAGTATCTGGCAGGCCGTTCGCGGCCTCGCCGGCCGTCTCCGCGCTTGCGCACGTTTCGCCTTTGCCACGCGACTCCGGGCCGCGGCGAGCGCCTGCTTGCTCGCCCTCCTCGTAGCCGTCGTCGTGCTTAGCCGACCGGCCCGGCTGATGCCATCGTCGCCGCCCGTCTTTCTCAGCGATCTTCAGGAACGCACGTTCCTCGTCGATGCCCGCTGCTTCAGCAAGAACGGCGTCTTCGGCAAGGAACGCATCATGGTGCTTGACAGCCCCAGTCCCAAGGCGCTCTACATGTTCAATGGCGACGGTCAACAAGGCAAGCCAGTGCGCGTGCAATACGACCTGGACAAGAAATATCAGTTCCTGGCCGGAGCAGTCGCCATTGACGACTCGACGGTGCATGGCGGCTCGATCGTCTACTTCCTGATCGTTGGCGACGGCAAGGAATTGTGGAAGTCCGAGCCCTTCGACAGTTCGCGGCACAAGCAAAACTTCCGGGTGAACATCGCCGACGTCAAGGTGCTCGAGTTGATGTTCGTCACCAGCAAGTGGCAATGGGACCGCCCGCTCCGCGGCGTCTGGGCCGACCCGCAACTCATCCCTTGAGAGAAGGCGATTGACGTCTCCCGTAGATCCTCTATGTTCACTCATCATGAGCGACTCCAGGCAACAACTTCTCGAGCTCTTCAAGGCACGCGCCGTCTCCTTCGGCAAGTTCACGCTCGCTTCCGGCAAGGAGAGCACTTACTACATCAACAGCAAGAAGGCCATCTTCAACTCGCAAGCCGTGTGGCTGCTGGCCGACCTGCTCTGGGACATGACGAAGGACCTCGACATCCAGGCTATCGGCGGCCTGGAAGTGGGCGCCATCCCGATGGCGACCGCGGCCGTGCTGCGCTATCACCAGGAGGGCCGCCCGCTCGAGGGCTTCTACGTCCGCAAGCAGGCCAAGGCGCACGGCAGCCAGGAACGCCTCGAGGGCAAGGTCGAAGCGGGCAACCGCGTCGTCATGGTCGACGACGTCCTCACCACCGGCGGTTCTGTCGAACAAGCCATTCTGGAAGTCGAGAAAATCGGCGCGAAAGTGATTGCAGTCGTCTGCATCGTCGATCGCCTGGAAGGTGCCCGCGAGCGCCTGGCCCGCTACGACTACCGGCCCATGTTCACCATTCGCGATCTGGGCATCGGCTGATGCGCCGGCCCGGCCGCAAAATCATCGGCCGAACTCCATTCGCGACTTGTTTTTGCCACCTGCATGCTCCAAAATGCATGACCAGACTGTTTGGCACCCAACTTGAACGTCGCATATGATCATTTCCTCCCGAAGATCGTCCCCGGCGCGAGCGCCTTTGTTTGTCGAAGCGCTTGAAGATAGGCTTGCACCCAGCGCCGACAT
>JBFWSD010000742.1:0-4418 GCA_050248575.1 Gemmataceae bacterium | reverse complement strand
ACGGCCCCGTCGGCCAGACCGCATCGCGCATCCTCAAGAGCTTCCGTTTTCAGCCCATAGTCATCGATCTGAACCTGGATACAGTTCGAAGCCTGGTGGAAGTCGGACAGCCCGCCATTTACGGCGACGCCGCCCAGCGAGAGATATTGGAAGCTGCCGGCATCCGCACCGCCAGGTATCTCCTCGTCACGGTTCCCGAGGTGCTGGCCCGCACGGTCATCATACTGGCCGCGCGGGATCTCAACCCGGCATTGCGCGTCTTCGTGCGTGCCCGTTATCTTCAAGAACGTGCCTGGCTGGAAGAAGTGGGCGCCACCGGGATCGTCACCGAGGAAGGTGAAACGGCACTCGGACTTGCCGCGCAATTACTCCGTGAAGTCGGTGCCGATGAGGACCGCATCCGCGAAGAAGTCCACAGGATCCAGAAGGAGATTGGGACTCGCATGGCGAATGAGTGAAGGATGCCAGGACGACGACGCACGGGCGTGTGATGCGCTGGGGGCATATCAGCGGGCCTCTAAATTCGGCACGGTCACTCGAGAAACCGAGCTTTTTTCTTGCCATGAGGAGTGTCATCCGGCAGCCTCTGCCGCCTTACCTTGTCGGTAAGGATGTCTGAGTCAGGTCCTTTACAGTTGAAAGGGGAACCCCCATGGCAAAGAAGAGACGCAACAGCTCCCAGCCAGTGCGCCGACCCGAGATGAAAGTGGGGCCGTTTCACAACGGCCTCGGCGTCTCGGTCTGGCTCAATGTCGCGGAGACCAGCAGCGGGCCGCGCTACTTTCGCAGCGTGACCATCGCCGCCCGCCGCTATCGCGACCCGCAGACTGGCGAATGGAAGGATGCCGGCTCCTATCGTCCGGTCGACATCCCGACCTTGATTCTCGCCCTGAAAGAGGCGCAGGAGTTTCTCACGAAGACTCCGCTCCCCGGACAACCCGTCGAGGGTGACGAATTCGAGGACATGCATCTCGACGACGGGGAAGTACCGTCCGAGGTTCCTGCCGAAGTGTGACATCGACCGACTCAGTCTCGTCCGTGAGGGAAGAACCGACCTGGTTCAACCCTCACGGACATCGCGCTCTTTTGCCGCGCCGCGCGTGCTATTCCGAAAGCGGAGGCGATAGGCATCTTGCAACTTGTGGAGCAACTCCTTTTCCGTCCAGGGCGGTTCGCATTGCTGGTTCCATTCGAGGAAGAGCGGCCAGGACTCCTCGATGCTCAACCCGAACTTCTGTACCAGCACGCACGCCACGCGAAAGGTCCGGTCATGCCCGCGCTGGCCCGCAAGCGCACCCTCGATGTGCGCGATGTAGGCACGAGCACGCCGCTGCATGTGCCCGATGTTCTCCACCGGCTGAACCGGCTTCCGGCGCCGCGCGCGCAGCCAGCCGATCTTGCACACCGGCAACTCCTTGGCCGGCAACAGTTCGCCGAGCCATGCGTAGGGCCGACCTTGCTCGTTGACCGATGGCGGGGCGACCACGTAGGCCCCCTCGGCGCGCACGTCCACGGGCCGGCCGCGAACACGCACTTGATTGCCGACGATCACTCCCTTGCGTTTTCGGTAGTACAGGTGAAACCCTCCGCGCGGCGTGCGGCAGACCGCGGGCGTGGGGCCGCATTGCTCCATCACGAAGTCGATCGACTCCGGGCTGTCGCAGTCCATGACCACGATGCTGCCGGTGAGGATGCCGATGTTGTGGCGCGTATCGCGAAACCACGAGTCGTAATCGGACGGTGTCGGTGCCTCGACTTGGTATCGTTTCCAACCTATCGAAGGTGCTTTCTTGCCGGCCAGCAAGGGAATGCATCGGTAGCCGAGAGAGGAGTAAACAAGGGCCGCTTGATGCACGGGCTGTTCGGAGAGATCCACCGGATGGCGATCGTAGCCGACCTGCCCTGCCAGGCCAAGTCGGTCCGTTGTCGCATGCGCCGACATTTGCGCAGTGCGCACGGTGTTGCGCGTGCATTCGGTCAAGATACGGCGCGATTCCAGGAATGCTGGGTGAACATTGACAGGCATGCTTCTTGCAGGGAATGTCCCGGCAAATGGAGGACCCAATGGAGAACGGAATCTGTCCCCAGGACGGCAGTCGGCTGGCCTATGTTGGCGGTTCGTACGGCGAGCACCTCGTCTTCCTCTCTTTCTACTTCTGCCGGCCTTGCCGCTCCGTCTTTGGCTGTATCGCGCCCATGAGCAGGCAACCGCCGACCGTGGTGCGGTGGCACTATGCCAACGGAGTTCTCCGCCCCCTGGACGAATGCCGATCTTCAACAGTCTGGACCAGCCTGCCCAAGCCGTTTCGACGAGCCTGGGAATCGCAGCTGGCCCACGACCTCCGCAGGTTGGCCGCGCTTCCCGAGAGGGCAAGCACATGACCGGTCTCATGGCAAATCGGAGCCTGCGTGCCTTCTTGATTGCTCAGAACAACCAGCGAAAGCTACGCCTGTTCGCCGCGGCCTGCTGTCGAAGCATCGCGGCCTTCATCGTGCAAGAGCAGAGCTGGCAAGCCATCGCGGTCGCCGAGCGTTTCGCGGACGGGCATGCGTCGCAGCAGGAACTCGACGAGGCGTTTGCTCATGCCCCCGAGGAGGCGGCGTCGGTGGCGGCGTATGTTGCCTATCGCGAAGCCTCCGTCGCCGCCACGGCCGCATCCGAGCGCTCCCGCCTCGTGTGCGCCACCTTCGCTCCCAACGAAGAGGAATTGGTCGCCGTCACACAGCACCTGGTAGCCGCGTGCATCTTCGGCCGCGGGGCTGCAGCGATCCCCACTCCTTCCGAATTGTTGGTGAAGATGGCCCAACGAGCTTACAACGAGCGTGAGCTGCCAAGCGGGTTTCTGCCCAACTACAGGTTGGCCATGCTGGCGGACGAACTGGAACTGGAGGGGCAGCGCGACCAGGTCGTGCTCGATCATCTGCGCGACCCCGGTCCTCACGTGCGCGGCTGTTTCGCTCTCGATTGGGTTCTGCGTTCAGCGCCGGCGCAGTCGAAGCGGAGTCAACCTGGTTGATGGACAGCAAAACAGACGCTCCAGCAGTTCTTTTGGGTCGGCAGGTTTGCTGTAATAGCCGTCGAACCCAGCCTCCAGGGCGATTCGACGTGATCCCTCGTCCGCCCAACCGGAAACGGCAAGCAACGTCGCCCGGCCACCGTAGGGAAGCTCGCGAACCTTGGCAGCCAGTGCATTACCGTCCATGTCGGGCATGCCAATATCGATGAGCATCACGTCTGGACGGTACTCGCGAGTCAATTCCAAAGCCGAATGTCCATCGTAGGCCACACGAACATCGTGCCCACAGGCTTGGATCAGCCAAGCCTCCGAGTCGGCGCAATCCCGGTTGTCATCGACGACGAGGACTCGCATGGGCGCATGCTCCACTTTCCCGATTGGAGCCTAGGTCACGCATGACGGAGTTGTCAAGTAGAGTTCTACCGGCACATCCTGGCCGCCGCTCGGAGGGAATCCCAGGTCGTGTATTCGAGAATGTTGGCATAGACGCGGCGCGGGAAGGCGTAGTCGAAGCCTTCGGCAATGGTGAACGAAGGTGGTTCTCGGTCGAGCACCTCGACAGCGCGAACGATGAACTCACTCTCTGGGCAATCGGCGGCCACGTGCAGGACGATCCCCTTCGGAAGGAGTGCCTTGGGACCGTTGGAAAAGACGAGCTTCGTGTCCTTCGAGACGAGCAGGAACATGGCGACCTTCGACCAAGGAGCAGGCTGGGTTCACGGTCGCATGATAGGGCTGCTCGCCCCAGCGTCAACATGGGGTTGTCCAGAGCAGCCATTCGGACGAACCTTGAGGCTGCGATTCAAGCTCGACGTTTCGTGCCTGCGGGTCCTCTGGAAGCCCGACTCCTCTTGCTCGGGAGCCACTGCACCGGCAATTGGGTCGTTGATTGCCCGGACCAACGCCCGGCTGCGCACTTCTGGGTCGCCCGTTCTGGCAAACAATTCGAGGAGCATGAGGCCACTGGCGTAGCCACCGAGCAAGACAAGGAGGCTGATGACAAACGGGAAGCTGTACGTGTAAGTGGAATAGAGGGCGATTGCCGTCACTGCAAGAAACCATGCACAGAGCAGGGCAAACCAGGGCGCGCATGGCACCACACGAGTGTTCATGCTGCAAACCTCCGCTACGAACGCAGCGGGGACGGGCCGCATCGGCTACGAGTCAGCAAAGACGTGACGGGTTCTTGCTCGCGAGTGGGAACAAAGGGGCACATTGCGCGCCAAAGACACTGACGCGAATGCGTTTTCTCAGCGTTCCAGCGATTTGCGCGCCAACCCCGACTGTGCTATACACAACACGTCGATACAAATGCACATCCATGTTCGAAACCCCCACGAATCACCCCGAATCTCCAGAGCCGCCATTTCACGCCCAACAGGTTCCACATTCCCAGGATGA
>JBFWSD010000741.1:0-4424 GCA_050248575.1 Gemmataceae bacterium | reverse complement strand
GCTGGCTCGACGGGCTGCGCGGCTGCGCCGTCCTGATGGTCATCTTCTATCATTGCTTCCTCTTGCCCGGCGGCTGGCTCGGCGTCGACGTCTTCTTCGTCCTCAGCGGCTTCCTGATCACCAGTTTGCTGGTCGAAGAATGGGAAACGCACGGCGCCATCAGCCTGCGCCGCTTCTATCTGCGCCGGGCGCTACGCTTGCTGCCCGCTTTCTACTTGCTCTTGCTGCTGGTCGGCCTGCATGGCTGGCTCTTCGACGCCGCGGCCCGGCCGCCGCACCGCGAGATGCTCCTGGCGGCCTGCTACGTGGCCAACTACCCTGCCCTGCACGGCACCACGATGTACAGCCTCGGTCATACCTGGTCGCTGTCGCTGGAAGAGCAGTTCTACCTGATCTGGCCGCTGTTGCTGATCCTGATGTTCTGGCTGGGCAAGTCGCGGCGCTGGCTGCTGACGGCCGTCGGCCTGGGCATCATTGCCTGCGCCTGCCACCGCATTGTCATCTATGAGATGTTTCGCTCGCCGCCCGAGGTGAAAGCGGCCAACATCTATCGCATGTACATGGGGCTCGACACGCGGGCCGACGCCTTGCTGATGGGCTGCCTGATCGCGTTCCTGGCCACGTGGGGCCTGCTGCCGCGCAGCACTTCCGCAGTGCGCTGCCTGACCTGGGCCGCCTGGGCCAGCCTGGCCGGACTTGTCTTCATGGCCCGCAACCGCTGCATGGATCACTCGCAGCTTTATCACGGGCTGTTCACGATCATCGCCTTGATGGTCGCGACGATCATTGTCCGCCTGCTCGTCGCGCCGGCGCGGCCCGTGGCCCGGCTGCTCGAAAGCCGCTGGCTGGTCGGCACGGGCCGCATCTCCTATGGACTCTACCTCTTCCACATGCCCGTCATTCACTGGGTCTTTCCGGGCAGCAAGCTGGGCCTGTCGTGGGACACGCTCGGCGTGTTCGCCCTGACCTACGCCTGTGCCCTCTTGTCCTACCACCTGCTCGAGGCGCCCTGCCTGCGCCTGAAAGATCGCTTCCGGACCCAGACGCCGCGGATCCCCGCCACAGAAAAACTCGCCGCGTAAAGCAGTGGCGTGCCCAGTGGCCAGTCGCCAGTCGAGAACGCAGAGCGTTCCCGTGGCGGCCGCGTGAAACAGCGGCCAGTGGCCAGTCGTGCATGCGAAGCAGTCCCGGAAGTGAACGCGAAGGTCCTCGTGGGGCGAACGCGAAGCGTTCCCATGGCGAGCCCGGAGCCTGAGCGACGGGAGCAGCCCGGATAACGAAGCCAGCAGCCGGCGGGTGGTCCCACCGGCTGCTGGCTGGATGTTCTGCCGTGGTCCGTCTGGCGACAGAGTGCGAACTACGGGCTACTCACTCTTCTTCTTGAAATCCCCCGCCTTGATGATGACGAGGCGTTTGGGGTCGAAGGTCTTCTTGGCGGCCTTGTTGACGTCTTCGGGCTTGAGGGCCGCGATCTTCTTCTCCTGGTCGATGTAGTACTCGAAGGTACGGCCCTCCTCGAGCAGGCTGGACAGGATCGCCGCCAGGGCGCCGTCGTTGGCGCGGGTGGTCTTTTGCCCGCCCAGGTAGGCCTTGATGGCCTCTTCCAGCTCGGTCGGTTCCACGCCGTCCTTGAGGAACTTGTTGAGCTCGTCGGCGATCGCGGCGTCGACCTTTTCCATGTTCATCGGATTGCAGATGGCGAAGACAAGGAAGCTGCCCGCCTTGTCCTTGGCGCTGGCATTGAAGCGGGAGCGGATGCCGTAGGACAGCCCTTCCTTCTGGCGGACGCGGGTGCCCAGGCGCGACGACAGCGTGCCGGAGCCAAGGACGTAGTCGGCCATCACCAGGGCCGGGTACTCCGGATCCGTGTCCATCAGGCCGAACAGCTCGCCCGCGGCATAGACGGCATTCGCCTTGTCCGGGGTGAGGATGACGTGCTGCTGCCCCTTGGCACTCAGATTGGCGGGCTTGGCAATCCGCTCGTAGGGAATGGCAGACTTCCAGCCCTCGAGCATGCCGGCGATCTGCTTGAGCACGCCGTCATCGTAATCGCCCACCAGGACGAGCTCGCCCGTGGTGCCGCCCAGCTGCTCGGCGTAGAGCTTCTTGACGTCGTCCAGGGTCAGCTTGTCGAGCCGCTCGATGGATTCCTGCAGCGTGGGCGTATAGCGGATGTTGTCCGGCTTGTACTGGTGGAGCCGCCGCCGCAGATCGATGAACGCCAGAGCCGTCGGCTCGGTCAGCCCCTTGGTGAGCTGATCGCGCTGCTCGCGCTTGAGCACGTCGAACTCCTCGGCCGGGAACGCGGGCTGCCTCAAGATATCGTTCAGGATCTCCAGTACCTTGGGCAGCTTTTCCCGGTCGGCGACGATGGTGAAGGTGACCACGCCCAGGTCGCTCGAAGCGCTCAGGCGGGCCCCCAGCGAGTCGAGCTTGTCGTTGATCTGCTGGCGCGACAGTTTCTTGGTGCCGCGCTTCATCATCTCGCCCAGGAAGTCGGCGGCCGTGTTATAGCTGTTCAGCGACTTTTCGTTGCCAAAGCGCAGCGTCAGCTGGGCGACCACCTTCTCGCCGCGCGTCTTCTTGGGCAGCAGCGCGACCTTGATCCCCGAGGGCAGGTCGGTGAACTTCACGCGCTTCTGGATGTTTTCCGGGGTGGGATCGAAGAACTCGCCCGCGGCGACCGCCTCGCCACCCTTGTAGTCCTTGAGCAACTCGGCCACGTCCGGCGTCTCGGGCACCGGCGTGCGCGTGACCTGCTTCGACGGAATGTAGACGCCCACCGTGCGGTTGGGCTGCTGCAGGTACTTCTCGGCCACGTTGCGGACATCGTCCGCGGTGACCTTGTTGATGCGGTCGCGGTGCAGGAAGAACAGCCGCCAGTCCCCCTTCGAGATCCAGTCGCTCAGGCTGATGGCGACGCGGCTGGGGTCCTTCATCAGCTCCTCGCGGCGGTTGCGGAAGGAGTTCTTGGCCCGGTCGACTTCTTCCTGGGTGATCTTCTCCTTGTGGAGGTTTTCGAGCACTTCGAGCATGGTCCTGCGCACGTCGTTGAGGTCCCCCTTGGGATCGACCTGGGCCATGAGCTCGATGACGCCGGGATCGTGCCAGGCGGCGGCGAAGCCGGAGATGCTGGTGGCCTTCTTGGACAGGACGAGGGCCTTGTACAGGCGGCCCGAGGGCTCGGAGGTGAGGATGTGATTGAGTACCTCGACGGCGGCGAAATCGGGGTGGGCGCCGGCGGGCACGTGATAGATGACGCCGACCACGCCCACGTCGCCGACGCGGCGCAGCGTGACCTCGCGTTCGCCGTCCTGGGCGGGCTCCTCCGTGTAGGTCTTGTCCAGCTTGCGCTTGGGGGCCGGGATCGAGCCGAAGTACTTGGTGGCGTAGGCGAGCGCCTTCTTTTCATCGAACTTGCCCGCCACCACCAGCACGGCGTTGTCGGGCTGGTAAAACTTCTTGTAGAAGGCCTGCAGGTTCTCGATCGGCACGCGCTCGATGTCGGAGCGGTTGCCGATGGTCGACTTGCCGTAGTTGTGCCACTCGTAGGCGGTGGCCATCATGCGTTGACTCAGGATGTTGCCCGGGTCGTTCTCGCCCCGCTCGAACTCGCTGCGGACCACGCTGAATTCCTTGAGCAGGTCCTCGCGCTTGATGAAGCTGTTCATCATGCGGTCGGCTTCGAGCTTGATGCCGAACTCGAGGTTCTCGTCGGTGGCGGGCATGGACTCGTAGTAGTTGGTGCGGTCGACCCAGGTGGTGCCGTTGAACTCGCGGCCCGCGCCATGATCGCGGATGGCCTTGGGCACGTCCGGGTGCATGGGAGTCCCCTTGAAGACCATGTGCTCGAGCAGGTGGGCCATGCCGGTCTCGCCGTAGCCCTCGTGCCGCGAGCCCACCAGCACGGTCAGGTTGACCGTCACCTTGGCGCTGGACGAGTCGGGGAAGAGCAGGACGCGCATGCCGTTATCGAGCTGATACTCGCTGATCCCCTCCACCTTGGCGATGAGCTTGGGGGGCTTGGCATCCTGGGCCAGCAGGGCGGGCGTGGCAAACAGAACCAGCGCCAGGGCACAGAGCACGGCGCGGCCGCAGAATAAGCGGTTCATGGTTGACTCCAGAATCTGGGAAAGATGGTCCTTCATGACTTCGACGAGAAAAGAGCAGGGCCGATTCAGCGAATGGCAGCAAACGGAAGAAGCCCGGCTTCTTGGTGCTTCGCCAGCGCTGCGCTTGCCGATAGTAGAAGAAGCCGGGCTTCTCGCAGCCGCTAGCTTCTGCCCTTGACCCCGCGCGGGCACCCGTGCATATTCATCGACCCGCCCGTGGACTTGTAAAGGGCACTAGGATTCCTACGGCCCCGGTCCGCCACTCGTTCGAGGCAAATACCATGATCAAGATACGATACGCGGCCATTTAGC
>JBFWSD010000740.1:0-4424 GCA_050248575.1 Gemmataceae bacterium | reverse complement strand
GTCGGCCTCACCTTCACTATCGATACAAGCGTGCCCGCCATCGCCTCGCGCACCGAGTTGAAACCGGGAGATGTGATACTGGCCTTGGCCGCAGGCCTGGCCGGCGCACTGGCCTTCACCCGCGGGCAAGCCGGCGCGGTCATTGGCGTCATGGTGGCCGTGGCCCTCATGCCGCCCCTGGTTGTGTGCGGCATGCTCTTCGGCGGCGGGCAGACCAGCCCGGCCTTCGGCGCCTTGCTGCTCACGGCCACCAACGTGATCTGCGTCAACCTGGCGGCAATCATGACCTTCCTGGCCCAGGGCGTGCGGCCCAGCGGCTGGCGCGAAGCCGAGAACGGCGGCCACGATTCACGCCGCGCCATCATCATCTGGCTCGTCTTGCTCGTCATGCTCGGTTTCGTGGTGTGGCTCGGCCTCGCCAGTCGCAAGATCAGTCTCGACGAAGGCAAGGGCAAGCAATCCGCCGCCACTGGTCCGGCATCTGACGGCGCTGCCGGTGCGGTGTCACAGCCTGCACGCCTAGCGTCGCTCGCGAAACAGCCAGTAGATCAGTGTCTTGATTTCGAAGGGCTTGAGGTTGGGCTCGAGCGACAGCAACCGGGCGGCAATCCCGGCCAGGTGCGGCGCAGCCCAGCTGGTGGCCGGTTCCGCCGCGAACGGACCAAGGTAGCCCTTGGCGTGCGCCTGGAATTCGATCTGCTCGCGCAGGCGATAAGCCGCCTGGAGCGGATCGGCGAACAGCCCTTTATCGACCGACAGGAGCGGCGGCGCGAAGCCGGCCGGATAACTGCGCGTGAAGGGATGATCGTTGTCGGCCGCCGCCACGATGAGGACGTCGCGATAGTAGGCTTCTTCGACGGCCCGCTGCAACTGCAGCCGCCGCGCCACGGGCTGTAGCTTGCTCTCCGGCACGCCGAGCGAGAGATTGATCACCTTGCACTGCCAGACATTGACCGCATGGCGGATGGCCTGGATCACGGTCTCGACCTCGCAACTGCCTTGCGGGCCAAAGACGTCGGCCGAGAAGAGCTGGGCCCGCGGCGCCAGCTTGAGAATGATGTCGGCCACCGTGGTGCCGTGCGGCGTGCTCTGCTTGCCGTCATCGGGAAGCGGCGCGGCCCCACCGGGCTGAAAGACGGCCCCTTCGATCGGCACGATGGCGCCGTGTTTTTCTGCGAGGAGCCCGCGTTCGATGCCGCTGTCGACCACGCACACCTTCACGCCCGCACCGGTGGCGGCCGGGTCGAGCAAGACCCGTTCCGGCTTGACCAGCGCGAGGATGTCGTCGAAGAGGGCCATGGGCAGCTTCGGGATGGATGATCAGGTTGGTTCGCCCGCGCCGGTCACGGCATCGAGCAGCCGGCGCAGGTCGCGGACCAGCCGCAGGCAATGCTCGAGGGCCACATCGCCATGCTTGAGAGCCAGCACACGGATGGCCTCGGCCAGTTCGAGCGTGGTGCCCGCATCCTTGCCGGCGGCGCTGGCCTGCAGCCCGGCGCGCAGCTCAGCGAGGACGGCGGCAGGAGGCGGTTCTTCCTGGCGCTGGCTCGCGCTTCCTGCCAGCGATTGTGCGACGGACTCGCTCGCCTTGAGGGCCGCCGCCACCGCGTCGAGCAAGAGCGCGTTGGTGTTGCGCTCGGCCAGTGCCTGCCGCAACAGCTCGACGCCGAATTCGGCGGTGGCGGCCACGAGCCGCTGGTCCTCGGGCGTGAAGCCCGTTCCTCCTTCCTTGTCGAAGAGTTCGAGAACCACGTGCATGCCCGGGCCAACTTCCATGGGGACGGCCAGGAGCGAGGCGCGGCCCGCTTCGAAGGGCTGCAGCTCGGCCGCCTCGCGCGGGTCCATCACGCAGGGCGCTTGCAGACTGACCGCCGAGCCGGCCACCGAGCGGCTGAACGGCACCAGCTTCACGTCGAGCCGCTCTCCAGCGGCGTCGTAGGCCTGCACGTGTTCTTTCGGCGCGCGCGTGGCGTCGAAGCGCCGGGCCAGCAGCACCGCGTCGCTGGCCCGCGTCGTACGCATCGCGAAACGAAGCAAGCTGCGCACGGCTTCGGTGAGCGGCACCGGATCGTTGAGGGCCGCCGCCGACTGCACCAGCGGCACCACCTTGTCGACCGCTTCGCGAAAAGAGAGCAGGCTGCGATTGAGCTGCCGCTGCCGCTTGGCGGGCCGGATCAACTCGAGCTGCCTGGTCACGGCACGCAGGAACGTGTCGCGATCGAGATCCTGGTTCTTGTCGAGATAATCGCGCACGCCCATGCGCATCGCATCCAGCGGCGTGGCCTGATGCGCGTAGCCCGTGATCATGATGGCGACCACGTCGGGATGAAAGAGATAAAGGTCTTCGAGCAGCTTGAGGCCGTCGGCCCCTGCACCGAGGTTCCAGTCGAGGATGGCCAGGTCGATGGAGTGCTGATTGGCCAGCACGAGGGCCTGCTCGGCGTCGCCGGCCGTCAGCAGCGTGCATTCGAGGCCGGAGCCCTCCAGCCACTCGCGAAAGGTCCGCCGCACCGGCTCTTCATCGTCGACGATCAAGATGGTTTCGCTCATCGCAGGTCCAGGTTCCGAGGTCGGTGGATCGTGGCAGTATCATACCAGACCTTCGGAAGAGCGCACATTCTGCGGGCACACTGCGTGAAGTGTTTTGACGCGCAGCGCGATGCGCGTTACTGTCCCGATCCGAACACCAGCGCCTGCACCTGGCGCAGGCGTCCGCTGGCCGCGGCTGGCTGGCAAGCATCATCCACAAACAAGCAAGTCGAAAGCGATCACCAGCACCCTGTTCAACACTGGGCTTCGCGCACGGTGTCGATGGCGCCATGGGTGTTGAGAATGGCCAGCCCTTCGGAATAGCGATCGTCGGCACGGACGATGACCACCGCGTGGCCGCAGTCGATGCTCTCCAGGCACAGGGCCACCTCTTCCCGGGGCATGCCCAGCCCTTCCAGGGCGGCGCCGATGCCCCCTCCGCTCGACAGCTGCTCGGGATGAAGTTCGGCCAGCCCGCCGGCCAAGATGGTGTGCTCGTCCTTGCCCGTGACGTGTTCGAGCAGCATGCCGTCGAGGTTGACCAGCCCGCGCCGGGCGGCTTCCTCACCGATCAACACACCAACCTGTTGAAAACTCTCCGCATGAAGATCGTCGAGCGTCCCCTTGATCTTCTCCGGTTCGTCAAAGGTCGAGACGATCCAGGTTCGCTGATCCGACATTTGCTCCTCCTTTCACCTCGGGCCGGGCGATTCACAGGAGGATGCAACATGCGTGCCCGCAGCGAAGAGAATCTCTGCGAAACTGAATCGAATCGAAAACAACTCAAGGACGGATGTAGGCGGCTGGTTGCGATGACCCGAACACCATCACTGCTCCGAGCGCTGCCGGCGTCTTCGCCACCAGCCGACCAGCAGCGTGCTTGTCAAGAGCCCGGACGCCAGCCAGTACCAGCCAGTCGATCTGTCTTCATCGACCAACACTGCACCGTTGCCAGCGCCAGGCTCAACGCTGCCGGCGACCAGAGACGGAGGCACTTCCTTGTCGGGCAGCCCTCGTTCATCCGGAGTTAGCGCCGGGTCGTTGTGTACCTGGTCTGGCATGCCCTGGACCGGTGGCGCAGCCGCAAGGGATGTCCAGGCGCGCAGCTCGGACCAGATCGTCCAGTCCTCGGTCGGCATGTCGTAGCCCGGTTCGCTGGACAGCCAGCGAAACAGCTGGGCAAAGATGGCGTCACTGATGGCGTTGCCGGTTGCCGTTGGATTGCTGTCCAGCCGGAAGTGATTCTCGACGAGCCGGAGCAACTGAACCAGCGCCGGATTGACGCCGATCACGAACTGAATCCACTTGTCGTCAATCAGCTCTCCTTCGGCCACCAGTTCTTCGTCGATCGGTTCTTCCTCTTCGGTGCCGCTCCCCAGGGCAGAGGCATCCAGCAGCAGAGATCCCAGCAGGCCGACGTTTTGCGTCAGCCCCACAACTACCGCGTCGGCGTTGTCGTCGAGGTCGTCTTCTTCCAGATTGTTCGAATCGTAGGAATCGAGCAGGGTAGCGACCAGCGACAGCCTGGCCTGATCGATCGCGTTCAACGTCGTTACCTGACCGAACTGCGCTTCTCCCAGCAAGCCGCCGAGGGGGACGTCTCCGATCGCGAGGAAGTCGCCCAGGCCGATGACCAGGGGCAAGCTGCTGCCCGCATCGGTGAGATACACCTCGTCGCCGATCACCTGCAGAGCACTGGGCCGATCCAGAGAAGCGTCGGCAAAGAAAGCGGATTCGGAGAACTGGCCGGCGAGGTCGCTGGTCAGGATGGAGACCGAGCCATCGCTCCGGCCCGCGATGAGATTGGAGCCGAAGGTCGTCAAGGCCGTGACCTGGCGGCCCACATCCGCAAATACCTGCAGCGGAGTGGTGGTGAAATCGTTCGGCGTGAACTG
>JBFWSD010000739.1:0-4424 GCA_050248575.1 Gemmataceae bacterium | reverse complement strand
CACTGGCAAGTGTAGTCGTTCCGTGGCGAGGTTCATCGGATGGCTATGGACAAGGACGAAAAACGTCGGCTAAAGAAACTCGGCAAGCAAGCGGTTGCTGACCGGTCCCGCGAATTGCAAGAGCGCCCGACGCGAACTGGTCAGCAATGCCCTTTGGGAACGCATTGAACCGTTGTTGCCGCCGCCGAAACGCCGGAGGTAACGCTATCCTGGCCGCAAACCGATTGACCGGCGTAAGGTTTTCACGGGGATCGTTTTCGTGCTCAAGACCGGGATTCCCTGGGAGGACATGCCCGCTGAGCTCGGTCTGGGCTGCGGCATGACCTGTCTGAACTATCTGAACAAGTGGCACAAGGCTGGAGTGTGGAGTCGACTGCATGAGGTTCTGCTGGCCGAACTCGAAGGAGCTGACCGCATCGATTGGTCGCGAGCCGCAGTCGATAGTGCGCACGCGCGTGCGCTGGGAGGAGGCGAGAATAGCGGAAAAAACCCTACCGATCGCCGCAAGCTGGGCCCTCGAAGCCGCTCAGAAAGGCAGCCCGTCCAAGGATGCGGCTCGCCGTCTTCACCCCCTGCCCGCCCCGGCCGTGGAACCTCGCACGTATCATGTCGAATACTCCGAACTTGCTGGCGCAGTGAAGTAACCAGCAATCTCAATGCCATTCCTATTGAGATTAAGAACCCGCCACGGTGCCGTTTTCCTGTCGTTCGGCGGTGAAAACGAACGCGTTGATGAAGTCGCTGTGCTGAATCGCTCATCGCAGCCAGGAGAAGCACTCAGGGCAGAGATCGCCTTTCGCTGACGATCTGTACCTGCACCCGTTGACCGATGCGCAGTGGCGGCTCCTGGTCCAGCGCGATCAGGCATTCCAATGTGCGTACGTCCTGAAAACGGGCCGGCTCGGCAAGGCTGGGGCGGCGCTGCGCGTACCAATCGGCGATTCGGTAGACACGGCCGTGCCAACGCTTGCCGGGCAGCATATCTTCCTGGATGATCGCCGACTGTCCTACCTCCAGGTATTCTGCGAACTCCTGCTCAACCTCGGCCCGCACGATTCGCGGTGCGTCCGGACAGAACATCAGCGCCGGCCTGTCAGTCCCGCCCAAGACCTCTCCAGGGCTGGTCAAGACACGGAGGACGGTTCCAGCAAAGGTTGCCTGGAGCGCACACTCGGACAATGCCTGCTCGGCCTGCTTCAGTCTTGCCGAGGCCAGTTCGACCTGAGCTTCAGATTGTCTGACTTCAAGTCCGGGATCGTGGAGGCGCAGTTCTGCCAGCTTGCGACGTTCGGCACGTTCTATTGCTTCTTGCTCGCAGACCAGGTGTTCCGCGGTCGATAACTCCAAGCCGTCAATTAGCTGCTGACGTTTGAGCTCTTGCTTGCGGGCCAGTGTTTGTCGGGCAGATTCCAATCTTGCTCGGGTTGCGTCAACAAGCGCTGCTTGCTGCTCGAGCTTGAGCTGATACTGTCGGCCAAGGATTCGGCTCTGGTCCAGCCGTGTCTGCGCAGCACTGAAGGCGGCCTGGGCCTCTTCGACGACAAGTCGGGCCCGTTTAGCATCCAAGCGCAGCAACACGGCTCCCGCCGAAACGTGCTCATTCTCGGTGGCAACCTGAATCACGCGTCCAGCCTGCACGGAATTGATGGCAAGCACTCCTGATTCGACATCTACAACTCCACTGCAGAAGATACTTGCTTCGCCTTGCGCTGGCTGAGCGTGCGTCGGCTCGTCGCTGCCGGTCGGCAACGATCGGCCAAGCACGAAGGCCGTAGCCAGCAAGGCTCCAATACCCAGCAGCTTGCAGCCAAGTGCCACCCATCCATTCAAGATGCGGATTGGACGGGCAACTTCGGTTCCTGTTCGGTCAGACATCCGTCCTCCAGGTAGAACACGCGATCGGCAAACGGAATGATACGGTGATCGTGAGCGACAACGAGAACAGTGCCGTCACGCTCGTGGGCCACCTGCTGCAAGAGTTCGACGATTTGCTGGCCATGTGCCCAGTCGAGGGCAGCAGTTGGCTCGTCGGCGAAGCAAAAAGTTGGATCCTTGATCAGAGCGCGGCCAACAGCCACACGCTGCTTCTCCCCGCCCGACAAGTCGCCCGGGAACATCTCCCTCTTGTCGCTCAGCCCGAGCACTGCCAGCATTGCGGCGGTCCGTGCTTGTGCCTCATGATCCGAGACGTTCTCGCCCCAGCGCAAGACCATCTCGAGCTGCTGGCGGACCGTCAACGACGGGAAAAGGTTATAGCCCTGAAAGACGAAGCCGCAATGCTGGAGGCGAAACCACTCGCGCTCCTGTTCCGACATCTCCCAGAGATTCTGGCCGAGAGCCATCACCTCGCCCCGATCGGGTCGCAGCAAGCCGGAGAGCACAGCCAGCAGGGTGGTCTTGCCACTTCCGGATGGGCCCATCAAAAGAGCCAGTTCCCGCCTGCACAATTCCAGCGAGGTGCCGTGCAGCACGGCTAGCCGTTGCTGGCCGTCGCCGAATGAACGGCTCAGTTTTCTGCCAGCCAGGGTTGTCGTAGGCTTCGTCATGGCACATCAGCGCAACAGGGAGATCGGGTCGATTCTCCAGAGTGGCCGCAAAGCTGCCAGCCCGGCCAGCAAGGCGGTCAAAAACGTCAAGAATACGGTCACGATCAGGAGCCAGCCCGGCGTGACCATTTCCAGGTTCGAGATGTAAACGAATCCCTTGATGGCGAAAGTTGCCGGAATTGCGATGGCCACGCCAGCGAGACCGACCCAGAAGGATTGAGCCAGGATCAGCCGCCCCATCCAGCACCGCGGAATTCCGAGGGCGCGCAGAGCAGCGTACTCACGAAGCGAAGCTGCCGTCGCTGCATACAGGATCTGGCTGGTGACCACCGTGCCCACCACCACCGCCAGCACCGCTGAAAAACCGAGAACCATTCCGGCCTTGGCCTTGGTCAACCAGTGCCAGCGAGTCTGCTGGGAAAACTGCGCGCGTGTTAACACGGCCATCTCCGGATATTGCTGGCTCAGTCGTTCCGCGACGACCGCCGCAGACCCTGAGTCACGACAGCGGGCGAGAAAGTACGTTGTTTGCTCAGGCACGCCCGCGGCCGGGAGCAGCAGCCTCGCTGTTCGAAGCGAGCAGAACACGCCTGGGAATGCCAGGCTATTGAGCCCTGGCAGCAGCCCGACGATGCGAACGCGGCGGCCCGAGATCTCGGCGATATCGCCCTTGCCCTTGTCGAAGCCAAGAGTGCCGCGGTCTCGGGCGGCGACGACGACCGTGCCAGGCTCCGCCAGGCGCGTGCGCATTTCTGGAGTGAGGTCGTGGAAGCTGCCCAGGGCGTTCGGGCCGAGTCGTGAGCCCATGATGTAGCAAAGCTCGGTGCCGCCATCCTGTTTGTGCCAGTGGCCGAAACCGAAGATGTAGGGCTCGGTCCACGCCACGTCGGGATCGGCCGCCAGCCGAGCACGCCACGTCTCCGGAACCGGGTGACCGAAGCCCAGGCTAGGAAGTGGGTGCGTGCCCACCCAGATCTCGGCAGCAGCGCGATCGATCGGCCGCGAGGCCGCTCCAAGCATCCCGAGTAGCATTCCGAACTGTGCCACGATCAACACCGCGCTGAACGCGACCGCCAGCACCGCAGGAAAGTAGCGATTCCGCTCGCGCCAGATAATGGTCAGCGAATAGGAGGTCAGAGGCCTCATGGGTTGATGCCCTCGTGTTCAGCACAAGAAATTGCAAAACGCATGCCGAGCATGCTGCGCAGCAGAGGGCCGCACCCGCGGTCCAGGAATCGTGCTGGGGCGGAGCCGGATTCCCTGACAGATTCTAGGCGTACCAGTGCCTGGTGTGCCTTCCTGGCATCAAGTGTTACTCGCCCGCACAGCTGGCAGTCCCCTTCTGCTGCAAGAACCGGTCATATCTGGGCGTGAGAGCGTCGGCTGATCGAGTCCCTTACGGCACAGTGCTTGCAATTTCGTCAGCGGGAGTCGTTGCTGATGAACACGTTCATGGCCTATCCATATCTGTTTGCCAATCTGGGTGGCCTGGCACTTGTGCTTGTCATCGTGTCGGCGGCACGTCTTCAGCGCCGCGCGATCCTGGCTAGCGGTCTGCTGGCCATGACGCTGGCCCCCTGGATCTGGGGCTACGAACACGTGTACTGGACGCCGCGGCGGATCTTGCCCTGGGCGGTGGGGATCGAGGACTTCCTGTGCGCGTTCGTGGTGGGGGCATTGAGCTGGGCCATTGCTGCCATTCCCGTCCGGAAGTCGATTCAACTCGAACTTCGCCCCGGGTCGATAATGCTGCGACGCTTCCTTCTCCTTTACCTGGCTCTATGTGTGATGTGGGTCGGCTTGCTCCTTGTTGGCGTGAAAGCTCTGATCGGCGACTTGTTGCTCCATCTGGCCGCGTTGATCTTCCTCCTGTGCAAA
>JBFWSD010000738.1:0-4426 GCA_050248575.1 Gemmataceae bacterium | reverse complement strand
CAACAACCAGCAGGCGCTGTTCTACTACTTCCAGCTCCTGCGTGACGAAGGCGTGGCCAAGCTGCTGTCGCAGCCGAAGATCGTGACCATGAGCGGCCGCCAGGCGTTCTTCCTGTCGGGCGGTGAACAGGCCGTGCCTCAGCCCGGCGGCCTGGGTGCGGTGTCGGTGCAGTTCCGCCCGTTCGGCACCACGATCAACGTGCTGCCCGTCGTGCTCGGCAATGGCAAGATCTATCTCGAAGTGGAACCGGAAGTCAGCCGTCTGGATCAGGCGGCGGGCACCACGGTGGCTGGTTTCACGGTCGCCGGCCGCGCCACCCAGCGTGTTCGTACCACGGTGGAAATGGAAGCGGGCCAGACCTTCGTCATTGGTGGTTTGATCGAGCATGTGGTCAACGGGGCCACCCAGAAGATGCCGGTGCTGGGCGATCTGCCGTTCATCGGCACGCTGTTCAGCCGCAAGTCGTTCCAGGAATTCGAGACCGAGCTGGTGATCATGGTCACCCCGTACCTGGTCGATCCGATGTCGTGCGACCAGGTGGTGAAGGCGCTGCCCGGGCAGGAAACCCGCAGCCCTGACGATTTCGAACTGTTCCTGGAAGGCATCCTGGAAGCGCCGCGTGGACCGCGTGACGTGTGCGTGCACCGCCACTATGTGCCGGCCTACAAGCACAGCCCGAACGCCGGGAGCATCCCGTGCGCCGGTACGGACGTTGCAACCCCGAACTTCCACAACTTCCTCGACGGGCGCTGCTCTGGCGGGGCCTGCGGCGATTGTGTGGGCGGAGCTTGCAGGACGGAAGGTTGTGCCACCTCGACCGAAAGTTTTGGATCGGGACTGGCGAACGAACAGACTATGAGTTATCCTGGAGTAGCTCCGGAACATGCGGCCGAGATGCCCGTTGGTGCCGAATCGACTCGCAAGGCGGAGCTGATGGCACCGGTGGACTTGAGTGAACCGTCTGAACAGCCCACCGGCGCGATGCCCATGCAGATGCCGGTGGACAGCAAGCCAAGTGCGCTGCCTTCGGTCTTCGGACCAGCAGGACGCTGATCAACAAGACGGAGCAAGCGGCGCGGGCCGGTCACGACCAATCGTCGTGCCCGGCCCTGCCGGCTGTAATGAGACAGGCTCGACCAGTTCCAGTAGGTACTCTTCATCGTTTGGGTGGCTCTCCATGCAACGCATTGCTATCGTTGACCCTTCCGATGTCACGCGTGATCCGCTGCGCAACCTGCTACTCGGCGTCGAGTCGGTCTGGATCGAAGCGGAATGTGCTCGCTACGAATTCTTTCTTGACGTTGTCCAGCAGGCCAACCCGGACGTGGCCATCGTCTCGCTCGACTCGGATCAGAACAAGGCTCTGCAGCTCATTACTCAGCTGTCGCAGGACTATCCCAACCTGCCCATCCTGGCCATCAGCGGCCGCGGCGACGGGCAGTCGATCTTGCAGGCCCTCCGCTCCGGCGCGCGGGAGTTCTTGACCCAGCCCGTCGTGCTCGAAGACCTCCTCAAGGCCCTGCGGCGCCTGGGCGACGGCTCCGACAACGGACGCCGGCAGGCCACCGCGCTGGTCGTCGCCGTGCTGGGCTCGCGCGGCGGTGTCGGCTGCACCAGCCTCGGCATCAACCTGGGCTGCACACTCGCCGACGACCCGAACAACCAGGTCGCCTTGCTCGACCTCGATCTCGCCTTGGGGGACGCCGACGTTGCTCTCGACCTGCACCCCGATCACACGCTCACCGACGTGGCCCAGAACGTGTCGCGTCTGGATATGCAGTTCCTCAAGCGTTCGCTCTGTCAGCATGCTTGCGGGCTGGCTCTGTTGCCTCACCCGATGCGGATCGACGAGCTGGCCTACATTCACGAAGAACACTTGCAGCGTGCCCTCACCCTCATGCGCGCCGCCTACTCGCACCTGATCCTTGACCTGAGCAAGAGCTTCACGGTCATGGACTGGACGGCGATGCGCATCGCCGACGTCATCCAGCTGGTGACGCAGCTGGACCTGACCAGCCTGCGCAACACTGTGCGTATCTTGATGTCGATGGAGCAGGAGGAGGGTATGATCGACAAGATCAAGGTGCTCTTGAATCGCGTGGGGTCGGAAGAAGGGGGCATCAGCTTGCCCCAGGCCGAAGAAACGATTGGTCGGCCGATCTTCTGGCAAATCCCCAACGATTTCAAGGCCATGATGGGTTCGCGAAACATGGGGGTGCCGCTGAAGCAGCATTCCCCGAAGAGCAAGGCCCAACAAAGCATCAATGGGCTGGCGGCGGCCCTGTGCGGCAAGACCGCCGAAGCAGCCCCGGCCAAGGAAACGGGCGGGGGCGGCTGGGGCTGGTTCGGCCGCAAGTAGTCTGTCCGGAATGCCACCGGGAACCCCATATACCAGAGGGCTCCGGTCGCAGAGCGCGAGGAGTCCTGCTTCCTGTCCGAAACGACGCCAGCGCCGTGACGCGGCGCGGGATTTTTTCAACCAGAGGTGGCCGAAATGTCGCGACTCTCACGTGGCCTCACCGGGATGGGTAGCATCAGCCGGCACGGCGCCAGCCAGAGCCTGGCCGGCAACGACCGCATGCAGGCCAACAAGAGCTTCGAAGAGCTCAAGCGCATCATTCACAGCAAACTGGTCGAGAAGGTCGACCTGTCCAAGATCAAGGAGCTCGAGCAAGACTCGCTCCGGCGCGAACTGCGCCTCGTGGTCGAGCGGCTGTGCGACACGGAAAACCCGCTGCTCAACCGCATGGAGCGTGAACGCCTCATCGACGAAGTGCTCGATGAAGTGCTCGGCTTCGGCCCGCTGGAAATGCTCCTCAAGGACCCGACGATCAGCGATATCCTCATCAACGGGCCCTACAAGGTCTACGTGGAACGCCGCGGCAAGCTGGAAAAGAGCGACATCAAGTTCCGCGACAACGAACACTTGCTGCAGATCATCGACCGCATCGTGTCCAAGGTGGGCCGGCGCGTGGACGAAACCTCGCCCATGGTCGACGCCCGCTTGCCCGACGGCTCCCGTTTCAACGCCATCATTCCGCCGCTGGCCCTGGACGGCGCCTCGGTCTCCATTCGTCGTTTCGGTTCAAACCCGCTCAAGCTCGAAGACCTGCTCAACTACAAGGCCTTCACTCCGGAAATGGCCATGTTGATGGAAGCCGCCATCAAGGCGCGCCTCAATATCGTCATCTCCGGCGGTACCGGTTGCGGTAAGACAACGCTGCTGAACACACTGTCGAGCTTCATTCCCAACGACGAGCGTGTCATTTCCATTGAAGACGCAGCGGAACTGCAGCTGCAGCAAGACCACGTGGTGCGCCTGGAAACCAGGCCGCCCTACATTGAAGGCAAGGGCGCTGTGTTGACCCGCGACCTCGTCCGCAACGCCTTGCGTATGCGTCCTGAGCGGATCATCATCGGCGAGTGCCGCGGACCGGAAGCCCTCGACATGCTCCAGGCCATGAACACCGGTCACGCCGGGTCCATGACGACGTTGCACGCCAACACGCCGCGCGACGCTCAGGCCCGTCTCGAGACCATGATCATGATGGGCGGCTTCGAGTTGCCCACCAAGGCCATGCGGCAGCAAATCTCCTCGGCCGTCGACGTGATCATCCAGGCCAACCGCTTGCAGGGCGGCCCGCGCAAGGTCACCCATATCACCGAGGTGATGGGCATGGAACAAGACATCATCGTCATGCAAGATATTTTCCGTTTCCGTCAGATGGGCATCGACCAGAACGGACGCGCCACCGGGCAGTTCGAAGCGTCAGGCGTGCGGCCCAGCTTCGTGAACCGGATCGAGGCGGCGGGCATCAAGCTCCCCTCGAACCTGTTCCAGGAACGAATCCTGCTGCGGGACTGAGACAAACGACCAGGACCCCAGGCCTGGAAACCTCGAGCAACAGGTGAGAGATGCAACCGATTGTGCTACTCGTGTTCGTGATCGTGGTGGCCGTGGGCGGCCTGCTGGCCTTCATGCTCCGCGGTTCCGGGGGCAACAAGGCAGCCGCTTCCCGCCTCGACATCCTGGTCGGCAAGAAGCGCACCGACTCGTCGCAGGACATCCTGCTCAAGAAGGCCTACGAGGCGGACCGCAACCGGATCCTGGAATTCGTGCAAGGCTTCATGCCGAACCTGCCCAAGTTCTTCGAGCAGGCGGACGCCAACATCAAGCCCTCGTCGCTGGTGATCATCGGCTTGATCCTGGGCGGCATCGGCCTGACGGGCAGCTGGCTGGCCCAGGTGCCGTGGGTGTTCGCGCCGCTGACCGGCCTGGTGCTGTTCTCGGTGCCGTTCATCTGGCTGTGGAACAAGCGGCGCGTACGCTTGAACTCGTTCGCCGCTCAGCTGTGCGACGCACTGGAACTCATCGCGCGTGCCTTGCGTGCGGGCCACTCGCTGGCCGCCGGCATGCACGTGGTG
>JBFWSD010000737.1:0-4432 GCA_050248575.1 Gemmataceae bacterium | reverse complement strand
CCTGGATCCTGCAGATCGATGCGCGGCTCTTCGGCGGCTGCCGGTTGTTCAGCGGGCGCCTACGACTGCGAGGCTCCTGCGAACAGGTCGTAGGAAGTTCGCTCCCTCATTGGAGGGCGTTCCTTTTCCATGCGTGGCGCCTGGATCGACGGCTCCGGTTCGGTTCTGACTTCGTCGTTCGCCGTCGAGTTTGCAAACGCTCCGGGCCAGCCACCACGCTGGTCGATGACGCGATCGATCTCGGCAATCAGGCGAATAGTTTCTGTGAGGGCGACGACGATCTTGTGGTAGTGGGCGATGTCGTCCTTCGTAGACGTGCGGCCTTTTCAGTCCTTGTGCCATTTCTCGCAGACTTGGTAGCCCCCGATGTGGAAGTTCCACACGGACTCGGGCTCGCCCCTGAAGCCGGCAGTCTGCGCATTCTCCACCCACACGGTGTCGCGCGACCACGAGACTTTCCCAACCTCGGGGGAGCCCTTCTGGGGACCTCCGATGAACTCGGTGATTCGCTGGACGAGCCGAGGCGATTCAAGCAGGTGCAGGGCGATGAGTTCGCCGCCGAACCGGGCCATCGCGCGGTACAGCGCAAGGCTCCCGGTCCATGGCAAGCGCGGGAAATCAATCTTCAGAAATTCCGCGTAGCGGCTCCAGAAGCCAGGACTGTGAGACAACGACCCATATCTTGTACGGCGAATGTCGACGGCAAAACCCGGCACCGGCCGCGCCTTGAAGCCAGCCCTTTCCGCCCACGGATGCAAGCACGCTGGAGCCGACTGCGCGTTTGCCCTTGGTTACCCTCATGTTCGTCGCATCGGAGAAGATCGCAGTCCTTCCCTGAAACGTGCGGCTCCGAACGCCTAGTTTCACCTCTCGATCTCTTTCCAATAATCGTCAAACAAGGCCCCCAGCGCTTCCATACATCCGCGCTCCGAAGCACACCATTCTCGAAAGCGCTCGGTAGTCCCCGAAAAGAGAATCGGATCCGGCTCAGCCTCATTGGCGAGCAGGATCTTAAGCATGTCTATGTCGAGAGCATCAGGTGGAAATCTTGTTCCGCGGAGCACCGCCGCTAGCGCCGTGGTTCCATCGCAGTTCGGTGAGTTGACGTCGGTGCCCGCAGCAATGGCCTCGAGGGCCATTCCAGCGTTACGGGTCATGGCCGCGTTGCACAGTTGATTGCGACCGTAACGGTCGACAATGTCGGGATCAAATGTCGAGGGGACCAGCGGAGCGAGCGTCTCCCACAATGCTCCGCCTGCCAGCGAAGCCTTCAGTCCACTCGGGTCCCCGTGCAACACCGACATGGCTTTTTCTATCAACACCTTGTTGCGTGGCGTGGGCACCGCGTCAAGCGATCTCGCCTCCATCAAGTACGAAATCGCTGTGACCTCCTGCCAGTCTCGGTTGCTTTCCTGCACTGCGGGATCGACACTGTAGAGCTGCATCCGGCCTTGGTCGATTTTCCCAGCGACTGTGATGAGAAATCGGGCATAGTTGATTTGCTTCATCCATCGGGGCGTCGCAGAGTCGAACGAAAGCTGTTCTTGGTAAGCGCGCTCCCGATAATCCGGATCAACAGAGTGCTCTCTCGCGACGGTGGCCGCCACCCGTTCGCGCAAGCCTCCTGGTAGTGTCTGGACGCTGGCGATGGCCAACAGGTCCTCAGCGTCGGCTTCGCTCTGGGTCAGCTGGAACTCGATAAGCTGCAGCGAAATATAGGCGAATAGGTCCGTGGGTTGGGCCTTTAGCGCTGCCTGGAAGCGCCTCGCCGCCTCCGCGGGGTTTCCGCGACTCCAAGTGATTTCCCCTAGGAGAGAGTTGAGGCTCCCTTTGTCAGGATGCGCGGCCAGCGATCGACGAAGAATGCTCTCTGCGCCATTGACGTCTCTTGCAATCCAACCGGCTCTGGCAAGCACACAGGCGACCCCAGGATCGTCTTTCTCAACGTCTGCGCGCGCAGTGATCTCTAGGAACGCGCGTTCCCGACACTCGTCGAGATTCAGCATCGCATTTATTCTGCGCAGGCTCCGATCCTGCACACCGGGCGCTTCCATCATCGTTCGGCCGTCCAAGAGGTGCTTTTCCGGCGAGCCGAGTCGGTCGCATACATCGGTCGCCGGGACCGCTGGTTGCCCCACAGCCTTTGAAAGCGGTAGACACAAAATGCAGGTGAGCAGGACCACCGGCGTGGGAAACCACCTAGGGGCTGGGGGGATGGACATTTCGGACTCAGATGCTGGGGAAAGGGACGGTAGTTTGGCCCATACGTCGCAAACTTGCGCGCAGATTTGGACATCGGGGCGCAGCCTTGCCCATGACGCGGTAGCGGATCGGCTGCCGCTGGGGAGCGTACAGGAAGGTCAAACGCGCTTTTCGACCAGCCTGGCGGGTAGCCGGTGGTCGTGCAAGCGCCGGTTCTGGCGCGGAATCGGACCTCCACGCCTTGGATTTCGGCATTGCGGGGCCGCTCATCGGCGCCCTCCGTGGCCAACTCTTGATACAGGAGTCAGAGTGGACTGGCACGGAGCGGCGAGAGTCTCACCCTGGATCGGCCCATTCCAAGGCAGCCGCCGCGCATCCGCCTTGACCGGACGCACTCCAGCGTTTGTCTGTTCAAAACTTCCAGGAGCCCACCGAAAGTCCATTCCGATTCAGGCACTTATCGCACCCTTGCCGGAGTAGGATCGATTGCGTGCTTTTTTGGAGTGTCTTTCTCAAGCGCGGCAGTCGTGGCGACTCAAGCCCCACGATTTCGTTTAGAACCTGTGGTTTTAGATGCTTAGTGGTCAACTACCAGGAGAGCATCCACGCGCGCTGCCGCCCGGGCGAAGTGAACTATTTCCCTTGTATTCGCCCCCTTCGCCAAGCACGATCGCCAGCGGTTCGGGCTGACCCGCCTTCCAGGTCAGCCACTCGCTACGGGGAAGCGGGATGTCTTGGTTGAATGCCACGCTGAATCGACTGACCGGTCGGCGCAAAGACCTGCGGTTACCGGCGATGACAGCGTCGAGCGCGGAGCGAAATGCTTTCGCTGGCCCGCTTCCGCGAGTTCGTCTGCCTTACGCCTGGCCAAGCCGTTGCCCGAAGTGCGCTGCAGCGATGACGCGCGATCAGGTCAGGCAACGCGACTGCCCCAGCTGCGGTGAGTTTTAGCCGACCACCCTGCGGCACCCCGCCCACGCGGTAGAATCCAATCGCCTCGAAATCCGGCTGAATAGCCGGTCTATCTGTATCTCTCTGCCTATGGTCGCCGCACTTTCCACTCTTGATAGCCCCCCCCTGACCGAGCCTGAACTGGAATGGGTGACGGGACCGCTGGAACGCCTGCTGAGCCCAGGTCCACTGGGCTCGCTGCGAGTGGCTGACTATTTGCGTCATGTGAACGGTCTCGCCTCGATGCTCGAGCGCGAGGCCTCGAGTGCCGACCACGTGCTGAATCTGTGCGAGAACCGTTACCGGTTCCTGGTTCTGCTCGGCGCGGCCGCGGCGCGTGGGATGCCCTGCTTGCTACCCCCCTCACGCGCGCCGAATGTGGTCGGCGAAATGCTGACTCGCTATCGCGGCGCGATTGCAGTGGGCGATGACGCGTTCAGCGACGGCGTCAAGCTGGAGCGTGTGCCTGAACGCTATGTTTCACTGCCCAGCGAGCTACCCGTAGGATCACCAGAGCGACTGCACGTGCCTGCTGATCAGTTGGCAGTGATTGGCTTTACGTCCGGCAGCTCGGGGCCGCCGAAGCCGCAGGCAAAACATTGGGGCGACTTTTGCCTAAGTACGCGGCGCAATTTGGAGCTCCTCGCACGCTACTGCGGCGGACAGAGCGCGCATGCGCTGGCTACTGTGCCGCCGCAGCACATGTACGGCATGGAGACTTCGGTGCTGATGCCATTGCGCGGCGATATCAGCATTCATCAGGGTCGCCCCTTTTTCCCCGCCGACATCGCCGCAACGCTCCACTCGCTGCCCGAACCTCGGGTATTGATCACCACGCCGGTGCATCTGAAGACGCTGCTTAACAGTGAACTTCCTTTACCCCCGATCAGCATCATTCTGAGCGCCACCGCGCCGCTCGATCAGGCGCTGGCCGCACGAGCCGAGCGAACAACGGGAGCCAGAGTGCTGGAGGTATTCGGCAGCACCGAAACCTGCGTCATCGGCCACCGCCGCACGGCCATTGAAAATGATTGGAAGCGCCACCCGGAGGTCCGCTTGGATAGCGATGAGCAGGGCACCTGGGTTCGCACGCCTTGGCTGCGTGAGCCGGTGCTGCTGCACGATCGCATGCAGTTCGACGACGACTCAAGCTTCCGTCTGCTTGGGCGCTGCAGCGATCATCTGGAGATCGCCGGCAAGCGCGCTTCGCTGGGCGAAATCAATCGGCGTCTGCTTGCGTTGCCCGGGGTGCAGGATGCGGTGGCCTTTGTGCCCGATT
>JBFWSD010000736.1:0-4434 GCA_050248575.1 Gemmataceae bacterium | reverse complement strand
AAGAAGGGCTGCCCGCCGAAACCTGGATGAACCGTCATGCACAGGGCCAGGTCGATTTCCGCCAGGTAGGGCTCGAGCACCTCCACCGGCGTGTCCGGATTGACGACCAGGCCCGTCTTTTTGCCTTGCTTGCGGATGTGGTCAAGGAGCGGCCTGGGGTCGGGCAGCACCTCGTGATGCACGAGCAAGGAATCAGCACCCGCCTTGATGAAGGAATCGACGAACTTGCCCGGATCCTCAACCATCAGGTGAACTTCGAGCGGGATCCTGGTCGTGGGCCGCAGCCCTTTCACCACCACCGGGCCCATGCTGAGGTTGGGGACGAAGTGGCCGTCCATGACATCGACATGGATGCGGTTGGCCCCCGCCTGCTCGGCTTCCTGAACGAGGCTGCCCAGCTTGGAGAAGTCGGCAGCGAGGATCGACGGCGCGATGTGGATCATGATCAAGGTCCTCACAGGGGTTGCCCGGTGGTCAGAAGACGTTCCCGGGCCATTCTATGAACCGCCCCCGATGGCCGGCAGGAAGTGTACCTCGCTGTCGGGCTTCACAGGCGCCAGCAGCCCGAGGGGGGCCACGTTCGAATCGACGATCACCGAGATGCCGGGCCGCACCCGGTCGCCGTCGCACAGCCTCGCCGCGATGCCGGGAAAGTCTTTCTCGAGGGCCGCGATCACGGCGCGGACATTGCTGCCCCGCGCGGCGACCACGTCCTTGCCGCCCGTCAAGTCCCGCAGCGCCGGTGGTATCCAGACCCGGGGCATCATCACCTCATCACTTGAGCGCCCCGCCTTGCGGGCGCGGGCAGTCGAGATTCATGACATCTGCTCTTGGCGAGCCGGGAGCGTAAGCTCCCGGAGGAATCAGCATTCCTCCGCGGGCCGACACGCCCGGCTCGCCAAGCTGTTCGGCCCGCGCCGCGCGAGCGGGGCGGTTAAATGGTTGCCACCAGACCTTCGCACAGATCGAGAACGTCGGCCCAGCGCTTCACGGGTTCCAGCAGCACTTGCCGGCCCAGGCGGCGAGCTACATCGCGCTTCTCCTCTTCGGACAAGTAGTCCACCGGGCTGGTGCCGTCGATCCGTGCCAGCAGGCAAACACCGAAGTGGGCGCTGCCGCGCTCCTCCAGGTCCACGAGTGGTCGGAAGCGAACCTCTTCCGCGTAGCTGTCCCAGAACGAGCGGGTCAGCTCAAAGTAACGCCCGCGATCCTTGTGGCGCTTGATGGCCTTCAGCATCAGGTGGCTGAGGAAGAAGCCGAGGTCCATGGTGGGGTCGCCGAAGCAGCCCGTCTCGTAGTCGACGAGCGTGAAGTCGCCCGCGTGTACCAGCATGTTCTTCGGGCTGAAATCGCCGTGGCACAGCGCTTCCTTGGTGGCGAGCATGCGTTCCTCGATCGTGCGCACGCGGGCCGCCACCTCCGGGCAGCGTTCCTGGATGCGCTCGTAGAAAGGCTCGGCACGCAGTTGCACAAAGACCTTGTGATCGCGAAAGGGCTCCACGAGCGACGGGCTGGCGGCCGTGGCCTGGTGCATCTTGCCCAGGACGCGCCCGGCACGCACGGCAATGCCCTGATCGACCTCGCCCGCCAGCAGCATTTCTTTCCACACCCGCGCCTCGAGCGGCGCGTGGCTCATGGCGAACACGAAGTTGTCTCGATCGACGAAGAGCACAGCGGGCACGACCGGGCCAAGCAGCGGATGCAGCAGCTGCATCACTTCCTGCTCGCGATAGACGCGATCGAGATCGCTGAACCAGGCATCCTTGGTGCGCAGCTGGGGCCGCGATTGTTTGAGCACGAAGCGGCGCGGGCCGCTCTCGACACGCAGGACCAGGTTCGAGACACCCCAGCCCAGGGCTTCCACACGCGCGGCGGCCCCTGCTTCGAGAAGGTTTTTCTCGCGCAGATAGTCGAGCGCGTTGTCGGGTGTCAGTTCATGCATCGACGTTGATCGTATCGTGCCGGGAGACGGCGACAAGCGCTTTCGCCGGCCCCGCGAACTTCTATATTCACCTGTGGAAGCCCGGGGACCTATCAGGAAGGATGACATGAGCCAGCCGCTTGCCAATCGCTTTGCCGAGTACGGAAACAAACTGCGCTTCGAGGACTTGCCCAGGGAGGCGGTTCATGAGGCGAAGCGGCGTTTCATCGATTCGTTCGCCACGGCCGTCGGTGCCATGGATGCCGACGCCTACGCGATTGCCCGCCGCTGCGCCGAAAAGCAATCGAGCAAGCCCGGCGCCAGCCTGCTGGGCGGCGGCGCCAGCTCGGGCGAGTGGGCCACCTTCGTGAACGGGCTGCTCATTCGCTATCTCGATTACAACGACACTTATCTTTCGCTCGAACCGGCCCATCCCAGCGACAACCTCGCCGCGGTCCTGGCGGCGGGCGAGCTGGCCAACGCGAAAGGCCGCGCGCTCGTCACCGCCGGCGTACTCGCCTACGAGATCCAGTGCCGGCTGTGCGATGCGTCGAGTCTGCGCAAGAACGGCTTCGATCACGTGACCTACGGGGCCATCTCCTCCGCGGCTGCCGCGTGCAAGCTGCTCGGCCTGGATGTGACGAAGACGACGCACGCCCTGGGCATCGCGGGCGTGTGCAACACGGCGCTGCGGCAAACGCGCTCGGGCGAGCTGAGCATGTGGAAGGGCTGCGCCTTCGCGAACGCGGCCCGCAACGGTCTGTTCGCGGCCCTTCTGGCCAGCGAGGGCATGACCGGGCCGGCCCCCATCTTCGAAGGGGACCTTGGCTTCATGAAATTGCTCACCGGCTCCTTCGAGGTGGCGGGCATGGGGGGCCAGAACGGTCAGCCCTTCATGATCAACAGCACCTACATCAAGTTCTGGCCCGCCGAGTATCATTCGCAGAGCGCCATTGATGCGGCCCTGCAACTGCGCGGCGAGGTTGGCGATCCGGCCCAGGTCGAGTCGATCGACATTCACACCTTCGATGCGGCCGTGGACATCATCGGCAAGGATCCGGAGAAGTGGCGGCCCAAGACGCGCGAAACTGCCGATCACAGCCTGCCCTACTGCACGGCCGTGGCGCTGGTCGACGGCGACGTGACCCTGGCCCAGTTCGCGCCCGAACGGATTGCCGATCAAAAACTGATCGACCTGGTAGCCAAGGTCAAGGTGCACCGCGACCCCGGGCTGAGCAAACGCTACCCGGCCGGCATCCCGAACCGCATTACCGTTACGCTCAAGGGGGGCAAGCAGCACGTCCGCGAGGTCGAGTTCCCGCGCGGCCACGCGCAGAACCCGATGACCGACGCCGAGGTGGAACACAAGTTCCGCACCATGGTCACGCCGCGCTACGGCAAGGAGCGCGTCGACAAGATGCTGGCCCGTTGCTGGAACATGGAAGAGGCCACCGCCACCGAGCTCGTCCAACTCTTTGATTGAAAGCAAGCGGTAACAGCGCCTGGCACTCCCGGCCCGCCGATCCAAGAGCGCGCCGGGCTAACTCTCGTCGCGTTCCAGGATCAGGTCGAGGAGCCAGCAGCCGCGATAGTGCGGGCCTGGCCCACGCGCGTGGGCCAGGATCGCTTCGCTGGTGCAGCCCGCTTCCTCGAGGGCGTCGGCCAGGATGGGCAGGTCGCCGCAGCTGTTCTCGACATGAATACGGCGCGCAATCGCAGGTACGGCCCCGTTGTTCCAGCTCAGCCAGTCGGGCTCGAGGGCCATTGGCTGAAGCGCGTTGGCGAAGAGATCGCGCACCACGGCAGCCGATTCGGGGGCCATGACGAGCTGGCCCGCCAGCACCGCCTCGTGCAGGTGGCCCAGTTCGCTCCAGACTTTCTCATGTTCTTCGGCGGAGAGATTGCCCTTTTCGAACCGGTCGCTGGCTTCGATCAAGGGCTGCCAGCGTTCGTCAGCGGACTGCCCGTCCGCCGGTCTCAGGCAAGCCACCAGGAACAGGCGAAGCTTCCGTCGCGTGAAGCGACGGCGCAGGATGCTCAGCCATTCCAATGGGTTGCTGTTCGCGAACCAGCTTGCTTCATTCATCGGCCCGGTTCCCTCGGCGGCGGCGTTCTATCGTGATCTTACCGCAGCGAGGAAGGGAATACAGGCTTACTTGCTGACCTTGATCAGCCTGCCCGTGCGGGCCTCGAGCAAGAGCTGGGCGCCCGTGGCGGTGGTGACCGTGAGCTGGCTGCCGTCCGGAGAGAACTGCACTGACTGACTGGCGCCGTTGCCGTGCTGGAAGGAGAGGATCTGCTTGCCGGTGGCGGCATCGAAGAGCGAAACGTCGCGGTCGCTGCCCGCGGCGAGCAGCTTGCCGTCGGGGGAATAAGCGAGGGCACGAACCGGGCTGCGCGTCTTGATCTTGGCCCGCACCACCGGGACCTGCTGGCTCACATCGGCCAGTGTGATGATGTCTCCCTCCGCGGAAGCGGCATCACGGCCTTCGGGGGAGAGTGCCGTGGGCTTG
>JBFWSD010000735.1:0-4434 GCA_050248575.1 Gemmataceae bacterium | reverse complement strand
GCGCACTTGCCCGGCGCGGAGGCCCTTCGTTCCTCCGGCCCGTCGACCGCCACACGGAGTTGACCATGGACGCCTTTGCCAATCGGGTGGTGCTGGTGACCGGGGCCGCCAGCGGCATCGGCAAGCAACTCACCGAGATGTTGCTCGAACGCGGCGCCCTGGTGGCCGCTGTCGATCGCAACCAGGAGTTGCTCGACAAGCTGGCCCAGGAACATGCCGTGCCTGCCCTGGCCACGGCGCAGGCCGATGTCACCGATCGTGAAACGCTGCATGCGGCCGCCACTCAGTTGCAGCAACGGCTCGGCCCCGTGGACCTGCTCATTGCCAGTGCCGGTATCGGTCTGGAGACCTCCGGGCTGTTCTTCCGCGCCGCCGACTTCGAGGACATCATTCGCGTGAATCTGATCGGGGTGGCCAACTCCATCGAGGCCGTGCTCGGCGGCATGATCAAGCGCCGGAGTGGTCACCTGGTGGCACTGTCCAGCATTGCCTCTTTCCGCGGCCTGCCGCGCATGGCGGGCTACTGTGCCAGCAAATCCGGAGTCAACGCCCTCATGGACGCGCTGCGTGTCGAATTGAAGCCGTGCGGCATCCATACTACAACCATCTGCCCGGGCTGGATCCGGACGCCGATGACGGAGAACCTCGACGTGCCGCAGCCCCATCGGCTCGAAGTGGACGATGCCTGCGGCCGCATGCTCGAGGCGATTCGCCGCAAGAAACCCTTCTGTGCCTTCCCTGGCCCCTCGGTGCGGCGACTGCGCTTCCTCTCGCTCTTGCCCTCATCGTGGAGCGACTCGTTGCTCTTTCGAGTCCTCCGCTCGCTAGGCGCCAAGAAACCTGGCATCTGAGCCCGCCTCGCGGAATGCAACTCAAATGCCGCTGCGCTCGGGCCAGTGACATAACTTTTTGGTGCGCATGCGCAGGCAAGAACCTGCTGCGAATCCGCCTGCGCTGATGAGGTACTCCTCCTGAAGCGTTCCCTCCATCTCGACAGCGAATAACCGCGATGTCAAGTGAGTGCGGCGAATGGCATCGTCTTTGCCGACCATTTCTCCGTTCAGCCTGCGCGAGCAGGGCTACACGGCATGTCGCCGGTCGAACCTTTCATCTCCAAGGAGGTAAAACATGTATTCGAGAATGGCGAAGTATGGCCTGACAGTGACGGCCGCAGCATTGTTCCTGTCGGTCGGGGCCGTCCACGCGCAAAACTGGCGCGGCATCACGCGAGGCGCCATCAACGGCGCCATGGGCAACAACAACTACAATGGCAATCCGTATGGCGGCAACCGCTACGGCTGGGATGGCTACGGCTACGGTTACGGCCGCTACGACAACTCATGGAACGGCTATTCGCAGCGTTACAGCCAGCCCTACCGCAATCGGTCCTTCTACTACGATGGCCAGCCCGGCTGGTCCAATCGCTACTACTACCGGGATTTCTACCAGAGCTACCCTGCCAACAACGCCCGTTATGAGAACTACCGGCAGGAGTACGACGACTACGTCGACCATCGCAAGGACAATGGCAACTTCGACGGTTATGTGGACGTGGGCGAAGAACGCTCCGCCACGGACAACCAGCAGGACGAAGAGCAAACGAACGATCCGCGCGCTCGCCTCTTGGTGATCGTGCCCCCCTCCGCGCGGCTGTGGATCAGCGGCACTGACACCGAGCAGATGGGTATGTTCCGCGAGTTCGTCTCGCCGCCCCTGGAGAAGGGCCACGATTACTCCTACCAGGTCCGCGCCATCTGGATCGAGGACGACGGCAAGGTGATGGACACCACCCAGAAGGTGCCGGTCCAGCAGGGGGCCCGTTATCGGGTCGACTTCATCAAGAAGAATGGCGACTCCAGGGAACGCGGACAGAACGAGATCCGCAACGACCGCCCGCAAGGGACCGAGGCCACGTTGACCATCCGTGTCCCCAGTGCCGACGCCACGGTCTGGGTCGACGGCAAGAAGCTCGACCAGACCGGCAAGGTCCGCACCAAGAAGGTGCCCATGAAGGACCAGGAAGCGATCAAGGTGCAGGCGCGCTGGTCCGATGACAACGGCCAGACCGTGGAACGGACGCGCACCGTGGCCGTCAACAACCGCAAGACAGTGGAGGCCGACTTCACCAAGAACAGCAGTGAGGAACGGTAGCCCGTGCTGCCGCTCCGAAAACGACGAACGCCGAGAGAGTCATCTCTCGGCGTTCGTGTTCGGCGTGATCCACGTCGGTAATCAACGAATCGAGCCGTCTCCCATGTCCTGAGGGGGCGGTTCGTGCCCGATTTGCCCGTCTGGGCAGTTCCACCAACTTGTTCAAGTCGTTGTCACTGAGCTCCTTGTTGGCTTGCTGTGACAAATCCGCTCCGACTATCGCGTCAGGCACTTCTTGACGGAGTCAATCAAGTCTCCGAAATCGAGTGGTTTGACGAGAACACGGTCAGCCCCCTTCTGCTCGAGGTCGTGATCGGTGCCACCGGTCATGAGCCAGCAGGGGAGTGCGGGCGCCACTTGACGAATGGCGGCAACAGTGTGCACGCCGTCCCGGCCGTTCAAGCCAACATCGATCAGCACGAGTGCCAGCTGATCGCCATGACGAGAGACCACAGACAGCGCTTCCGTACCACTCGCCACGGGCCAGGCACTCAGCCCATTGAATTGAAATGACAGTTCAATGACTTCGCGCACATCGACATCCTCTTCCACGACGAGGATGATGGGAGGGCTGGGCAGAAAACGCTGGGACAGTTCTTCGCCAAGGGGCTGCTGGAAGGCGCCGCCTACTTGCCAGCGGCCGTCCGGCCGGCGCATGCTGTGCAGGATCTGCAACGTGCACGCCTGTGGAGTGTCCAGCTGCATGAGCGTGCCTGGCGTCAAATGATGGTCGGCAACAAAGCCAAGACCGCCCGCAGAGATGTTGTGGCCGCGCACACTGCCCATTCCGTCGCGTAACTGCACCTGAGCAGCCAGTGGATAACGCAGCCACTGTCGGCGTTCGTTCTTTCCTGATTTCATCGTGGCATTGTCTCGAGTGTTCACGGCATGTGGTCGCTTGCGCACAGCGGGCGAAGAACATCTTCATCGATTCAGGGCGAGATGGCAGGGACTCGAGGTGACGGATCGGTTCAAGTGTGGTGAAACACATGGCCCGCCCTGGCGCGAAAACGGGGCAGGAAGTCACAAACATTCATCGCAACGAACCTTTCGCAGATAACCAGAAGCCCGGCCCTGTGTGGAGCCGGGCTTCGGCGCCGGAGTGCCCTCTTCTCTGTTGTTCTCTGTTCCGTAAGCTTCTGTTCCGAATCACCTCTCTCTTGTCTCTGTTCACCAAGTTCATCGCGTCCTGCTCTGAGAGCGGACAGAATCCACCAGTTGTTCAGCGTCCGAAAAACAGGCTGAACGAGAAACCAGGCTGAACCAACGGCGCGGGGGCAAGCACGGGCGCGGGCGCCACCGGCACGGGATAAGCCAGCGGTACTGGCCTCACCGGACGATAGCATGGCGCGGGCGCCACGTAGACCGGCTGAGCGTAGCCTCGTCCGTAGTTCCGATAGTGTCCGCCATGCTGCTGATGATGGTGGCCAGGATAGCCGCCGCGCGGGGGCTGCGCTGACGCCGGAGTGGCCAGCAGGCTCAGACCCAGCAGTGCCACCAGCACGCCCAGAATGCAACTCGCCTTCTTCATGTTCCGCTCCTCTGTTCCGAAATTTGGCGGCGTTGCACTTCTTCACTACGAAGCCAGGCGCCGCCCTGTTCGTCGAGGAAACGTGAAGGCGCGGTCTGCTTGCGCTGGCCCGACGAACCGAAACGCTTTGCCGCGTGTCGATGCTGCGGGCTGGTCGGTCTGGAGAAACTGGTGGGGCGACGGGAGTATCACCGTGGGCGCGGTCTCGTATACTGTAGGGAACATGATCCTGCATTTTCCCAATCTCGACAGTGTTCAGCTGGCAGTGACAAGCGGCCTGGTGCCCGCCGAGGTGACGCTTGCTCCGGCGCGGGTACGTCTCGACGAAGCACAAGTATGGATCGAGCCGAGCGTGGCGCTGCCGCGAGGGGGGCGGCCCAAGCTGCGCCGTCTCGGTATCGCCATCTTGGAACGCAAAAGCGTCAAGCTCGACGACAGTGTGCAATGCTGGCCGCAACTCTTCGCTCTCCGCAAAGACCCGGTAGATGCGCTCTCACCACAAACGCCGGTCCTTTTCGAGCTGGAAGATGCGCGCCAGCTGCCCGAACTGGCGGGCGAGATCCTGCGGCTGGGCAACGATCGCCAGAGTTTTCGCGGGCTTGAGGATGCCAGCAGCACCCGCGTCTACTTGCGCGTGATCGGCCCGCCTTATTACTCGCTCTTGCGGGCTCTCGAGAGACGTCCCGACGCGCGGGCCGTGCAAGCCTACGTCGAACGGGCACCCAGGCTCTGGGTCGCACTTGGCTATCGAC
>JBFWSD010000734.1:0-4438 GCA_050248575.1 Gemmataceae bacterium | reverse complement strand
CCCGTGCCGGACTACTGGGGCGGGGAAGGGGCGACCACGGACGGCGTTGCTCTGTTCGACGCCAGTTCGGATCGGCGGCTTGAGTTGGCGTGGTTCACCAATCGCGGCACGCGACAGTTGTGGTTGGCTCGGACCACCACGACAACCAGCCGCTGGCGCACCGCCGCCGGGGTTGCGGTAGGAATCGACGTGCCGGCTTTGCAGTCGCTCAACGGCAAACCTTTCGTGCTCACCGGCTTCGAGGGCCACGACGCCGGTCTGGTCCAATCGTGGTCCGGTGGTCAGTTGGCCGGCCAGGACAAGGGAGGTTGTCGAATAGTCGTGTACCTTGGGCATCGTTCCGACAGCCGCAACGAACAGTTGCTGTCGCAATTGCGCAAGCGACAATCGTCCGGCGAGGCATCGTTCTCATCCGATGACCCCACAATACGGTCGCTCAACCCGAGCGTCGTGGCTCTCATGGTTCGGCACAACGCGGTGCGTTGACGAAGCCGCCTAGCTCGCGTTGCTCCAGACGGCAGCCCGGTGCCATGATGAGCCGCCGCCGGTGAACGCTGGCGGTGGCTACGCAAGGAAGAGACGGAAAACGATGCGACCAACCGCACTCATCTCGTTGGTGATGGTGGCGACCAGTCTCGTCGGTCTGGCGCCGTCGACCGCGGCGCAGGTGCCGGCGCGGACGGCGGACTTTGATTGCTTACGGTTTGAGTCGAGCGGTCGGCTGCAGGCAGGGACGCCGTTTCGTGCTGACCTGCTGCGGGGTCTTGAGTTTCGGCTTCTCCCTGAACGGGGCTGGCCCGCTTGGAACATCTCGGTTGGTCCAAAGGGAACCGCTCTGGACTACTTATGGGTTGTGTCTCCGCCGCTGCAGACGGCTCCGCACCGGGTCATCGGCCCCGCGTACGGTATGACTGCCCACGATTCTCTAAAGATCGAGCGGCCCCTGCGATTCGTGTTGACGGAATCGGATCGCTCCGCAGCCATCGCCGCGATCGAACTGCAGTCCGCCGAGACCTTGGAGCGGCTTGACCTGGTGGCCAAAGGGCATTTGTCCTTACAGATTACAGGCCACGAGATTCGGAACCACACCATGCCGGACGGGCGGCAGGTCGATGGATTCGAGTGGATCACGTTCAGCGGCGAAGCGTGTGTTCCCAGGTCAACGGCTGACTGACTTCGGTATGCGGCCGACAGCGGGGCGTGTCAGAATGAGCGCCGCTGCGGCTGTCGCTCTACCGGTACTGGTCGCATGCAACAAGAGAGTGGGACCTCAAACCGGCGCCTCACTGACGGGCAACGAGCAGAAAATGCTTCGCTGCGTGCTCCTTGCGCCGTGACGATCGGCGTGCTGTCGCACACAGGTGAGTAAATGACCGAGTTGAGTAGTTTCATCGGGACGTGGCGGGCGTCACTGGGCTTCCCATACTCCGATCACACGTTCACGTGGCAGGTCGCCGGTGAAGGTCTGCACGGTAGCTGGGTCATTGAGGCAGCCGACTCCCCGGAGGCCCGCGAGGCCGCGGCACAGGGACGACCGACCAGATGGGAAATCCCGATCGAATCGCCCTGGCTCGAAGCCGGCGTGCTGTTCTTCAGGATGAACAACTCACCATTTGTTTCCGAGTTCCGGCTGACTGGACCCGATGAAGCCGTGGTTGGCGCAGCAGTCGACAAGTTGCCGGCGGAGTTAACGGGGCCGAGTTTTCAGCGCTCGATTGAAGGGCATCGGGTGCGGTTGACCCGGCAGTCAGAGACAACGGCTTAGCCGGCATCCGACCGATCCTCCTTCGGCACGTCGATCTCGGCGGCGGCATTCTTCGGTACGTACCAGATGTTTCCACACGTCGAACAGCGAAAGGGCCACGCATACGTCTGTGCGTTTGCCATTGTCAGTGCAAGGCCGGCAAGGCCTTCGACGCGAGACGCAGGACCCTTGCACTTCGGACAAGGGCGGGTTGGCATGGTGAACGCACTATACACTGTTGACCGAAGCAGCCATGCCCATCCCGACGATCACTCCCGGCCTGCTGTATCACAACGCGCCTGAAGCCATCGAATGGCTCTGCCGCGTGTTTGGTTTTGAAAAGCGGCTTGTCGTGCCGGGGGAAAACTCCACGATTCTGCATGCCCACCTTACGTTCGGCAATGGCGGCATCATGCTCAGCTCTGCGGAGGTTTACTCCTTCCCAGAGATGTGCAAGACACCGCGGGAAGCGGGAGGCACCGGCACCGTGGAGATCATCGTCCATGTCGCTGATGCCGACGCACATTACGCGCGCACATGCGCAGCAGGCGCGGAGATTCTGATTCCTATCGAAGACAAACCGTATGGCGGGCGCGGATATTCCTGCAAAGACCCTGAGGGGCACGTGTGGGCCTTTGGTTCATATAACGCCTGGGCCGACAAATGACTCCCGGACAGCGACGGCAAGGCCGCGGCCTCCTTGGCCTCAGTCGGCCAACATGGGATCACCCACAGCCCACGCGACGCCTTCGCCTCGATCCATCTGCGCCATGGCCGTCATGTCGGAGGCGTCGATCTCGAACGAGAAGAGATCGAGGTTCAGCCGCATCCGCTCCTCCTGAGTGCTCTTGGGAATGACGCCGAAGCCTCGCTGGACCGCCCACCTGAGAAGTACCTGAGCCTCCGACACACCGTACGTGGCGGCCATCGCCCTGAAAGGCGAGTCTGCCCGCGCGCCGGCAGCTTTCATCTCGGCGGTCTTGGCGCTGTCCTGACCGGGCTCGCTGCGCCAGCTCGAAAGAGGTACGAGACTGCTGTACGCGATGGCTCGGATGCCCTTCGTCTGCATGTGAGCAATCAGCTCGGGTTTCTGGGACCAGGGATGCAGTTCGATCTGGTTGACCTCCGGCAGGGGTAACCCTGCGGCTTCGATCTCTTCGAGATGTCCCACGCCGAAGTTGCTGACGCCGATGGCCTTGGCTTGACCGCTGTCCTGCAGCTCAAGCATCGCGCGCCATTGGTCCAGCCTGTTCGGCCCAGCGAAGGGCGCATGAGTCAGGTACAGGTCGACGTAGCCGGTCTGCAGCCGCTCGAGGCTGCCGGCAAACGCAGTGAGAACCTCGGCCGTCGTCTTCGGTGGGTCGCCCCAGGCAGGGTTGCCGGGCCAGAGTTTGGTGGTGACGAATACCTGGTGCCGTGCAAGGTCAAGTTCGTCCATGGCCTTCCGGATCGCAGTGCCGACGCCCCGCTCATTGTGGTATCCCTCCGCCGTATCGACATGCCGATATCCAGCGCGGTGGGCCGGAAACACCACCTGCTCGGCCTCCTGAGCCGGGATGAGATACGTGCCGAACCCCACAGTGGGCAACTCAGAGCCGCCCGCCAGCTTGATCGTCTCCATGTCCTTCACGCTGCTCCCTTCTGCCATCTTGATTTGGCACGGCGATCGTATCGGCACGGGTGGGCGCAGCCCTGTCCGTTTCTCCTCAAGGCTTGCCTGTTCCTGCCAAGTGTTCTCCGCGCACATGGCGCGACGGCCTCAGTCGCCCGTAGACTCATCGGCAGAGCATGAACATGGACGTATCGAGGCTGATCGGGTGTATCGAGTCAGAGATCCCTGAATTCAGCCGGTTCGAAGGCTACATGCCAACGACGATGCCGGGGTTGGGGCTGCTGAGGCACCGGCGTCCGACGTCGATCGAGGCCTCGGTGTATGAGCCGGTGATGTGCCTGATTCTGCAGGGCCGGAAGGAAACCCGGTCAGGCTCGCTGCGAGTCGACTTCGGCGCGGGGGAGTCGTTGGTCGTCACTCATCATCTGCCGGTGGTCTCCCAGGTCACGCTGGCCCCCTATCTCGCCCTGCTGCTGACGATCGATCGCAACGTCCTGCTCAGCCTAAGTCACGAGGTCGACAATGCGGTGGAGCACAAGGGGCCGGTGACGTCGTTGAGCGTGGCGCGTATCGAGCCGTCCCTGGTTGATGCGCTGGCCAGGTATGTCGCGCTTCTCCGAAAGCCTCAAGACGCCCAGGCGCTGGGGCCGCTGATTCTCAGGGAAATCCACTACCGGCTCCTGACGGCTCCCCACGGGGCGTTGCTCAGGAGGCTCCTGTCCGAGGAGAGCAATGCGAGCCACATCGCGCGCGCGATTGACATCATTCGGAAGGATTACGGCGCAGAGCTTCGCATCCCGGCCCTGGCGAGAGCGATCGGGATGAGTGGCTCGGCGTTCCATCGGCAGTTCAGGGCCGTCACCGGCACAACGCCGCTGCAGTATCAGAAGGAGATGCGGCTGCTGGAAGCGCGGCGGCTCATCACGTCGACCGGTTGTTCGGTCTCTCATGCAGCACTGGAGGTCGGGTACGTCAGCCCGTCACAGTTCAGTCGGGAATACCGGCGCAAGTTCGGCGTTCCACCAGGACGGAAAATGGGCGCGTTCGGGTGAGCGGTCCTGGTGCTCACGCTCGGGATGGGG
>JBFWSD010000733.1:0-4441 GCA_050248575.1 Gemmataceae bacterium | reverse complement strand
AGGATCAGTTTCTTCACGGCAGGTTCCTCGTGGGTGGGACATTTGTCTGCTGTCTGTTCAGCGAGGCAGAGCCTCGCGGCAGTGCGCTCCCAAGCAGAGCCTGGGAGACCGAGAAACTAGAGGCGCGGCTTCTCTGCATTCGGAATCGCGCTGGCAATCCATAGGAAAGAGAAGCCTTGGAGTTCTCGCAGGGTGTCAGTGTACTCACGCGCGTGGCGAGAATACATAGGATTATCAACGTGCCCTACCTGAACGAAACGCTGGTGATCGTGGCCGCCTACCTGATCGGGGCCATCCCCTTCGGCTATGCCGTGGCACGCGCTCATGGCGTGGACATCTTCCAGGCGGGCAGCGGCAACATCGGCGCCACCAATGTCGGTCGCGTGCTGGGCCGCAAGTGGGGCATCCTGGTCTTCTTCCTCGATTTCGCCAAGGGGGCGGTGCCGGCGGCCGTGGCACGTGCCCTCGAGCCAACTCTGGCCTCCACCGGCCTGGCGGCCAACACGTTGCCCGTGCTGGCCGGTCTGGCCGCATTTGTCGGTCACCTCTTCCCTGTCTATCTGCGCTTTCGTGGCGGCAAGGGAGTGGCCACCGGCGCGGGCGTGATCAGCGTGCTCTTGCCGATCCCCTTTGCGTGTGCGCTCATTGCCTGGATCGTGGCCGTGGGCTCTAGCGGCTATGTCTCGCTGGCCTCGCTCGTGGCCGTCAGCGTCTTGTGTCTATCGCGCTTACTCTTCGCCGCGGCCCCGTTTGCCGCGGACAACGTGTTTCTAACGGCGTTCTGTTTCGTGACCGCCGCTCTTGTCTTCCTGCGCCACCGGGCCAACATCGGCCGGCTGCTGCACGGGACCGAGAGCCAGGCCAAATGGGTACCTGTCATGATTTTTTCGAAAACCGCACACGTGCTGGCCCTCGGGCTGTGGTTCGGCAGCTTGACCTTCTTCACCTTCGTGGTGGCGCTGGTCACCTTCCACACCTTCGAAGCGATGGGGGCCAATCCCGAAGCCGTGGAACGACAGTTCCTGCCCCTCACGAGTGACTTCAACAAGGCGATGGGCACGCGCCTGGCCGGCGCGGTGGTCGGGCCGATCTTCCCTTACCTGTTCCTGCTGGAAGGGGTCTGCGGCTTCATCGTGGTGTACACGGCCCTGCCCTGGGCACGACGTTTTCCGGATGAACGCGTGCATCACTGGCGCTGGCTGCTGGCCGCGCTGGCCCTGTGCACGGTGCTGGCGGGCTGGCCGCTCGTGGAAAAAGTCGCGGCCCTGCGTCTGCTGCGTTACGGCAGCGATCTCGCCGTGGCCACGCAGGCCGAGGCCGATTTCCATACGTGGCACCTGGTCAGCCTGCTGCTCAATTTCGTGACCTGGTTCCTGGTCACTGCCGTGATGGCGATGGCGGCAAAGCTGCCCGCGGGCGAAGGCACGCAGCCAGCAAGTTAGCCCGGCGCGCCAGCAAGGGGGAGTAACCGTGACCCGTTCGCTGGCGTTCGACCTTCGATTCACAGCTTGCGCTGGAACAAATCGAGCGACAGGTGGAAGCACAAGCGGGCCACCGCCGGATCGTAACGATCCCCTTCATCGCGCATGTAGGCATGCACCGCGTTGAACTCGTGCCAGGTGAAGTGGACCTTGTTCTGGCGGAGCGCATCGTAGATGAGGCGGCGGCCGTCATCGGGGACGTGCGGATCCTGCCGCCCCCAGATCATGAGCATTTCTCCGGAGATCGATTTGAGCCGCTCGGGGGACAGCGAATCGGCGTTGTTGCCTTCGCCGAGAGTTTTCGAGTGCAGGTCGGTGGCATAGAAGCAGGCCGCCGCCTTCACGCCGGGCTGGAACGCGGCGCGGAAAGACAGATGTCCGCCGATGCAAAAACCGACCGCGCCGACGCGGCCATTGCATAGCCCGTCGGCTTGCAGGGCCTTGACCACGGCGGCCGCATCGGCATCGAAGTGGTCGAGTTTTTTCTTCGTCTTGTAGGCGATCCCCTTGTTCTTGCCCGCGTCTTCATAGCCGAGCACGGTGCCCGCGGGCTCGAACTCGTGATAGATCTCCGGCACCATGACCAGATAGCCGTGGCTGGCAAACTGGACTGCCAGCCGCCGCATGGGCTCGGTCTGCTGGAAGATCTCGGTGTAGAGGATGAGGCCGGGGACCTGTCCGCCCTGTTCGAGCACGGGGGCGTATGCATACGTCCGCATCGGGCCGGAAGGCGTGTCGACATCGCACTGGCTGGCTCGTACTTGCATGTTGTTAATCCGTGGTCCGAGTCTCAAACCCTAGGGCCGCATCTGCAGTTCACGCCGCACCCAGTGGCGAAACTGAAGGACGATGGCAGTGTCATCCTTCTGCATGCTGACTTCTCCATTCGAATCAGTCATACCTGCCGCTGGCCTCGATGGGCCACACCGCCTCCACCTTGCCTGTGCGGACGGCGATGCAGCGGCGGTGCAGGTTCATGGTGGCGCAGCAGTGGGCTGGAATGACCTCGACCTTGTCGCCCAGCTTGACGCCGCTGCTGTCGGCCTCCACGCGCGTATGTTCTTCCGAGAGGCGGGCCACCTTGTCTTGCGGGCGGTTCTTCAGTCCGGGCGTGCCGAAGTCTTGCGAGATGGCCTTGCTGCCCGCATCGAGGATGTAGCGGCCCGGGTTCTTGCTGAGCACGCTGGTCAAGATCGACAGCGAGCAACCGAACTCCGGGCGGACCTTGTGATAGGCCACGTCCATCAGCACGAACGAGCCGGGCTGGATCTCGGTGACCCCTTCGTGGAAGCCGACGAACTCCCAGGTGCCGGTGCCCGCGCCGGTGACGACCGGGCACGGGATGCCCGCTTGCTCGATGAGTTTGGCAGTGGCGACCAGCCTGTCGCTGCCGCTGTTGCTCTTTTCCTTGCGCTCGGCGGCGTCGGCGAGCAGTTGCAAGTGGCCGTCGTAGCCTTGCAGACCAACGAACCGGAGTCCCTGGCTCTTGTGTACGTGGCGGGCCAGTGCGAGGGCCGGCTCGCCCGGTTCCACGCCGCAGCGATTCATGCCGACATTGACTTCGACAAGGACTTCGAGCGTGGCACCTGCCGCGCGCGCGGCGGCAGCCATCTCGTCGATGTTGCCCGGATCGTCGACGCAGACGCGGACCTTGGCCCGCTTGCCGAGTGCGGCCAGTCGGTTCAGCTTGATTGGCCCGACCACCTGGTTGGCGATGAAGATGTCGGACAGCCCGGCGTCGGCGAGGACCTCGGCTTCGCTGAGCTTGGCACAAAGGAAGCTGCCGATGCCGCGGCTATGGAGGTACTTGGCCAGGCCCGTGCACTTGAGCGACTTGAAGTGGGCACGCACGTTGATGCTGCGGCCCGCGAGGGCGGCAAGCAGCCTGCCCACGTTGGCGTCGACCACGTCGAGATCGACAAGAAGCTGTGGCGTGTCGAGTGCCGAGATGGGCTGGCCAACCAGGGAATCGCTCATCGGTAGTGGCCTCTAGGAGTTACGGAAAATCCCAGAAAAATTGTACGAAAACCGCCGCCTCGCTCCACTATTACCCGTGGCGGCCAGTCGGAATCAGGGGGGCTGACGCCTCCTGCTCGCCTTGCGGAGGAGTTCTCATGCGTTTGACCTTGCGAACCTTGCTGGCCTATCTCGACGACACGCTCGATCCGGCGCAGGCCAAGGAGATCGGGCAGAAGCTCTCCGAGAGTCCGCAGGCGCAGGAACTCGTCGAGCGGATCAAGGAAGTGGTGAAACGCCGCATGGCGCCGCCCCCCTTGAACGCGGCCGATGCACGCATCGACCCCGATACGCTGGCCAGCTACATCGACAGCGTGTTGCCCGCCGAGAAGCTCACCGAGGTGGAGAACGTCTGCCTCGAGTCCGACATCTACCTGGCCGAGGTGGCCTCGTGCCATCAGATCCTGTCGGTGGTTCAGAGCGAGCCCGCCCTGGTGCCGCAGACGGCGAAGTCGCGCATGTACGACCTGATCAAGGGAGGGGGCAAGAAACGGGCACCCAAGCCCGCCGCCGAGAAGGAACGCCATCCAGACGGCGCCTACGAGGACGACGCGGACGAGACGCTGCTCCTTGGCTTGCCGCATCTCTTCCGCGAAGGCAGCTGGGGCCGTCGTCTCCTGCCCCTCGCGGGCGGCCTGCTGCTCGCTGTCGGGCTCGGCGTCGCCATCTGGTTCGCCCTTCCCAAGCCGAACGAAGATCAGGGCACTCCGGTCGCCGTCGTCGACGACTCGAAAAAAGACGACGTGAACAAGGACAACGGCCCCACCAAGGACCTGGCCAAGGGCAAGGACAACACCACCAAGGACAAAGCACTTCCACCGGAAAAGGACAAGGACAGGCCGAAAGACAAGGACAAAGAAAGGCCGATGCCCGAGCCGAAGCCTGAGCCCATGCCAATGCCAGAGCCGAAGCCGGAGCCCAAGCCTGAACCCAAACCTGTGCCC
>JBFWSD010000732.1:0-4441 GCA_050248575.1 Gemmataceae bacterium | reverse complement strand
AGGGCCAGGGTCGTGAGCTGGGCGAAGGCGGCCAGCAAGTTGAAGTCGTCGTTGCCGTAGAGGCCGAGTGCCTTCGGGCCGAGCACGAGGATGGCCAGCAACTCGTCTTCGTGAGCCAGGGCATGGGCCAGCTCGCCGCCCAGGAAGCGGAGCTGGCGATGTGCGGCGCTGCTGCCGCCGTCGGCCCGGATCATGCTGTCTAGTTTGAGGTATTCGACCAGCGGGCAGCCCGACGACAGTTCCGAAAGCGGCGGCGCTTTTTCGAGCCCTTCTTGCAGCCGATAAAGTGGCGGATCCCCTTCGCGGAGATACACGACGCCCCAGGAAGCGTGCAGCAGGTCGGCCGATGCGTGCACGAGTCGGCGCGCGACCGTCGAGGGTTCAACCAGCCGCTCGATCGTTTCGCCCATGCGTTGCAGGGTGCGATCGAGCTGATGCTTGTCACGATAAAAGCGGCGATCGAGCAGCCGCTTGAAACGGCTGCGCGCCAGATCGAAAACGAGGAGAAGCACCAGAAAAGTAGCGGCCACCAGCAAGGTCTGGATCAGCGACGGCCCGGCACTCACCTGGCTGCCCACCAGGTCGGCCAGGAACATGCCGGCCAGCACCACGGCGTAATAGATCAGCCCGGCCACCGAACTGATCAGGAAGTACATGGCCCCCGAGCTGATAATCTGGTCGAGCTGCATCAGTCGGTAGCGCGTAATGCTCACGCCAAATGCGACGGTCACGCAAGCAGAGGCTGCGAACATGGGCCAGGTGGCCGCGCCGGCCCCGAAATCGTCCGGCTTGAGCAGGATCAACGAGAGCGTATAACCAATCGGCACAAGCGCAAACAGGGCTGCCGCCATGATCCACTGCACCTGTTTGCGTTCGCCCGTATCGCGTGCAGTGCGGAAGCTGTGTACCAGGCAAGCCACGGCGGCGACGTAGTAGAGCGAGGCCAGCAACATGAACACCTTGATCTCGGAGCGCAGCAACTCCCAGGCCTCGGTACGTGCTTCGGGAAGTGCGCCGCCGCGTTGCAAACCGCGTAGATGGAAGTAGCTGGCCATCAGGGTCGCCAGGAACAAGAACGGTAGGCCGTAGATGACCAGCAGCGGCCAGCGCGGCCCTTCGACAGCAAACCACTTCGGCCTGGGAAACAGGAGATAGAAGTGCAAGCTGACCGCGGGCAGCACGACTCCGCAAACCATGAAGATCACCACCAGGGCAGGCTCGGTCGCGATACGCGCCCAGTGATATCCTCCCATGTAGGCGCCGACGGTGACCGTGCAGAGAAGGAAGAACTGTGCGGCGGAGGCGTCTGTGGGCCGTTTCCAGTACACAAGAGCCCCAACCGCGAATAGCCCCAGCTTGAGCACGAGCCAGAGGATGGAAGGCACAAGCTCTTTCACGGGAAGACTGCCCATCCGGCACCAGGCCGTGAATGTCTTTCCGTCAGGCTTTTCGTAGCGGATAAGAACGGCCTGCTGGCCGTCTTCGAGCCACCGACGGGCCTTATCAGTCGGTTGAATGGGCGTTTGGCTCAACGTCAGCAACGAACGGAGCACCATGACCTGGGTGAATTCGGAAGGCACGTCCTGCGCAATTCGCTGATCTGCCACGTAAAGCAGTCGATCACCTGGTCTGGGTGGATTGGGCTGCCCTGGTAGAAGGTAATCACCATCAACGCGGTTGATGACCGGGCGGAACGCACAATGAACCCCGATATCTGGGATTGTCGAGACATACCACAGCACTCCAATGGCGTAAGTGCATACCAGTACGCCAGCTACGATGAGCCATTGTTTCGGCAAGAAGATTTTCATCGACACCTTCTGGCGTGCGTCGAAAACTCGGCGCTGAGTGTACTTTCAGGAGTCCAGGCAGGGAAACATCTTACACCTCTCCAACCCATACTTTCAAACTAATTCTTCGGCGCCGAAAAATCGGCGCTCAGCGCCGACACAAGGATTGCCGCCCCGAGGTCAATCTGCGCAAACTGTTTTTAGCTATGAACTTGAGTCAATGGCTTACGATTGGTACAGTCTGTGCTTTATTGGTTGAACTGATGGAACGGTTTGACACATGGACAGGCATCGCGTGAGGAGTTGGCGTGGGAGTACACGGTGAAGTTATCCACCGAATGGCTAGAAGTTAGCGGTGCCAGCCTTGGCGCGTTTGAGGCGCAGCAGGGTTTCGCCCATCTCAAGCACTACACTGCGGAAGTTTGTGAGCTGGGTGAAGGGCCGCCGCTGGTGCTCATTCCCGGCTTGGCCGGAGGCTATGGGCTGCTTGCACCATTGGCCCGCCGGCTTGCTGAGCATCACCGCGTCTTCTGCTACCAGCTTCGCGGTGAAGACGACTGCTTTGCTCTGCGCCAGCGCTTCGGCCTGCAGGATCTGGTTGGCGATCTCGCTGAGTTGCTGGAACATCAAGGTCTGGAACGGCCCGCGATCTTCGGCGTCTCTTTCGGCGGCGTGGTGGCGATGGAGTTTGCCGCCCGTTTTCCCGGTAAAGTCCGCAAGCTAGTAGTCCAGGGCTGCGGCGCCCGGTTTGAGCGTGGGCTGCTCCAGTGGATCGCGGGCATGGTCCTGTCGTGCTATCCATTGCCCTGTGACAATCCCTTTGTGAACCAGTTCTTCAACCTTCTCTTCGGGGGCAAGCAAACCCCCGGGCCCCTCTTCCGGTTTGTAACCCGACAGTGCTGGCAGACCGACCAGAGCGTGATGGCCCACCGTTTCCGCATGATCAAGCGTATCAATCTGACCCGGCGCCTCGAACGGATCTCGGCGCCGATGCTGGCCCTTGCCGGCGATCGCGACGTGATCGTCTCCGAGCAGAGCTTCCGTGAGCTGAGCGACGGCGTGCCGCAAGCTCAGCTCATCCGGCTCCAGGGCGCGGGGCACCTGGGCTTCTTGACACAACCCCAACGCGTCGCTCAGGAGGCGACCCGATTCTTGCTCGATTGAGCAAGCCGCCAAGACAAGGACGAAGCCCTTGCCCCATGAAAAGGGGTGCATCTCCGGGCAACCGGGATGCACCCTTTTCTTTTTGCGTTCAATCGTTCAGGGAAATTCCCGCCGATAGACCTGCTGTATAAACCTACCCTTTTGCATGGGAAACAGGAGGCGGGTGAGAAATGAATCGAAGCAAGGCGGACGCCGGTTGCCAGCCATGATGTCGAGTCGAAGCGTCAAGGTATCGCCTTCGAGCCTGTAAATGCCTGGAATGTTCTCCAGGCGCTCGACGGCGACGATCTCGCCGTCGCAAAAGTCCAGGTCCCCGAGCACCATTTCCAGATCGATAACCCCGGGAGAAGGGCAAGAATACCACGCGGGCTGAATCGTTCCGTCTGCGTATAAGAACGTGAAACGAGTGTCGCTGACGATCAGGCGAAACTCGCCAGGATGGTCAGTTTCAAGGTCCAGTCCACCCATCGATTGCTCGACCAAGATCCACGTCCCGCGAATCTGGGCAAGGGCGCTGGTGGCCGAGTCCTGGGCCAACGGCCAGCCGCCCGGAGCCGACAGGAGAGTCAAAATTAGCCCGGCTTGAAACATGAGAGGGCTATACCGACGCTTGGCTGCGCCGACAAGATCTTCTTGCCAGCGCAAGAAGAACGCCGGGCCTTGCGACCCGGCGTTCAGCTCTCTGCTTCTCTTCTCAGTCTCAGCGCAAGATGTTCGCGTGGGGCAGCTGGCGGCGCAGCGTGTCGATGCCGTCATTGGTGGTCTTCGTCTTGCGCAGATTGAGCGTGTTCAGCACTTTCATCTTGGTCAGGTACTGCAAGCCTTTGTCGGTCACCTCGGTCGCCTCGAGATTGAGGATCTGGATGCGCTCTAGATTGCGCAGGTACGAGATGCCGTCATCGGCCACGCCAGTGGATTGCAGGTTGAGGCTGCGCAGCCAGATCAGATCCTTGATGTTTTTCAGCCCCGAGTTGGTGACCTGGGTGTTGATCAAGCTCAGGTCGCGGAGGTACTGGAGGTCCTTGATGACCTCGAGGTGGCGGTTCTTGACGGCTCCCCCCTTGAGGCTGACGGCAATGATCGGTTTGGCATCGCTGGTGCTCTTCTCGTCGATGGCGTAGGTGCCCTTCAACTCCTCGATCACGGCGATGGCCGCCTTGTTGGCCTCGTCAATGGTCAGGGGCTTCTTTTCCTTGTCCTTGTCATCCTGGCTGCGGGCCGTTGAGCCGAGTTGCAACATCACGCCGACCGCAAGGGCCAGCAAGAGGTAACGGATCATGAGATGCCTCCTGAGTCCTGGTTCCTTGAAGTCCGCGGGTTCATCGAGTGTAAGCCAAAATCGGACGCTTGAGAACTCAAAAAAGTCAGGCGCAGGAGGAGACGGGAGTCGGCCCTGCCGGCTCTGAGGGTCAGGGAACCAGGGATGCCACTGGAGGCCTGGGTGGCAGGCCCGCCAGTGGCACCCTGCAGCATTCTTGACCCCTCTT
>JBFWSD010000731.1:0-4442 GCA_050248575.1 Gemmataceae bacterium | reverse complement strand
ACACGCTGGGCTCGGCATTTGGCGTCCTGCTCTGGCTTACTTGTGGCGAACTGGTGACGGGCTGGGTGCGTTCGCTGCAGCGGCACGACGGCGAGCAGCCGAATCGCGCGGACAAGCTGTTGCCCGCCTATGTGCTCCTGGTGGTGATCCTGCACGTGTTACCGCTCGACTTGACCCTGAGCCCCGCCGACATCTATCGCAAATTCAAGCAGGGAGGCATCCGCCTCTTGCCGTTCGTGCCCGGTCCGGGAGTAAGCACCTTTGACCAGATCGAGAAATACCTGTGGCAGATAGCGTATTTCTTGCCCGGCGGACTGCTCTGGGCCCATCGTCGCCAGGCACAGCGATGGGGCTGGTCGGGCGCGCTGCTGCTCGGACTCGCCTTTGCTGCAGCGATCGAGTTTCTTCAGCTCTTTGTGGAATCGCGGTCGGTGGATGTGACCGATGTGCTGCTGGGTGGCGCTTCGGTACTGGCGGGCTGGATCCTCGGCAGCGAATCGGGACGTATCAAGCAGAACGGGTTGCTCCTGCTGACGGCGTGCTGGCTTGCCGCCGTGCTATTCGTGAACGGGCGGCCCTTTACCTTCGAGGGCCCACCGCGCTGGCCCGCAACCTGGTTGCCCTTCTTCGACTATCAATCCCAGAATTACTTTCATGCCCTCGATCAGATGATCCGCAAGGGGCTACTCTTCCTGCCGGGCGGCTTGCTGCTGCACGCATGGACGAAGCTTCGCTCGTGGTGGATCGGCGGGTTGTTGACGCTGGCGTTCGCAAGTGTGGTCGAGTGCGGGCAGCTCTTTCTGCCCGGTCGCCATTTCAGCGTCACCGACATCCTGGTCGAGACGGCCGCCGGGACACTTGCCCTGGCGCTGGCCCGTTCGGAATCACTCTCGGCAACCGCTCATTTCCCGAGATAGGCTGCCCGAACGCTCGCGGCGGGCATCTGGCCCTGCTCATCTTGCCGAGTCTTCAGCTCAGCGAGCCAGGGCCAAAAATGTTGCGTGTCGTTGTGCCGCGCCAACTGCGATGTCGATTCCTGTTCCGTCCCAGCTTGTCCGTCAGCGCTGCTCGGGCTGTGCAGGTCTTCCATCCAGGGCCAGAAGTGCCGGGAGGTCTCCACTGGCTCCGGCTCCGTGGCATGGAAGTCTTCGAGCCACGGCCAGAAGTGCTCCGGAGAGCTGACGCTGACAGATTCGACCTTGGTGCTCGCGGCATCACCACCTGCGCTGAACAGGAATGCCATGGCCAGTGTGGCTTTCAGTAGCAGAGTCATGATTCACCTCATCAATTGGATGGCACATGTTATCACTGCCTTGCCAAAAGCAGAGGCCGTGCCAAGCACAAGTAACCGATACGGATCCGATCGCAAACCCTTGAAGTATTCGCGGTTAAAAAAAAAGCGGCGCGGCGGAGCTGACAGCCTTTATCGTGGCTCTGTCGAAGTTCCTTCCAGCCCGTCAGCGAGTTTGGGGGAATTCTCGCCATGAACTGGGCGGCAACGGCGTGGGAGCACTTTGTTCTGATCGAGCTCTGGATTCTGAGGATCGACATTCGCGGCCCGGGCTGTCATGGCCGGCGAGCTCGCGGTCGCGCTGGAGGAAAAACCGACAACTCGGGAAAAAATCTCGCAGAGCAGCCACAGCTCTCCCCTTCCGACTGGCGAGGCCCGCACGCAAATTCGCTGGAAACCCACGGAGTTCTGCCGCAATCCATCATGGGGCCAAGTGCCGGCACGCTCCTTGCATTCGCACCTCTACAACCTGGAACCTGAACTTTCGCAATCGCGAGGATCGACGATGCCAATCACGATGAGTCAATCCAGAGTAACCTTGCGTCCTGGAGCAGCCCGTCTTCAATTCGACACCAGGAACAAGAAGTGGGTGCTATCCAATACGGCGCTGGAACCCCCTCGCGAAACTTGTTCGTGCTGTGTCGGGCAGGCCAAGGTCAAGGCTGGCCCGCGCCTGGGCACTATCGACACGGCACAGCTCTTGAACCAGTTGCTGGGCTCCCTGGCTGGAACCAGCCTCGACCTGTCCGTGTCCGACTGGAACGCGCTGGCCAAAGGCAGCGTCGGTAGCGCGGGGCTGGTCGACGCACTTCAGACCGAGCTTGCGGTCAGCAATCCCGACGAGGCGCTGACGGCAAATAGCACGCTCTATCAGATCTTCGCAGCCGCCGCGGCCGCCGTTCGGGCCGATGGCGACACGCTCGCCGTTGATGCGCTCGATTCACTGGCGCTCAACGTGATCTCGCTCACGGACCCGGTGAAGCTGGGAAATTTCTTGGAAGTGCATTCCGCCTACGGCAGCGTCGGCCTCCTCGACCTCGTCGCCGGTTCGATCGAGCTCTATAACCACGACCAGGTCGCGGGCCCTCCCGTACCGATGATGATGAACGGGGCGGCCCTTGGCTTCGCTGACGCTGAGCCGTCATCGGTTAAGTTCCGGGCGCAGGTCGTCAAGTCGCCGCTGATCGTTGCTGGTGAGGCAGGAACGAAATTTCACGCCTCGGCCGTGCGAATGCAACTTGCTCTCGACTGGATCAACACAGGCATCGACGACTCCGAACTTTCGCACGCAATCAAAGCCGCGCTCGGCGGCACCGCGGACGTGACGGTCGACACTATCAGAGAAACAGAAAACTGAGGAGCGTCACGGCCCGGCGAGTCAGGCACGCTCGGCAACTGGTCAAACACTACGGCGTTACTTCGTCGCCTTCTTGCAACGATAGACCCAGGTTTCTCGATTGCTGTACAGGACGGTCACGTTGCGTGCGGGATCGTAGTAGCCCGCCACGCCGGTCGCCTTGGGGGCGTCGCCCTGGGGGGCGGGAGCGGTCCACTTGTTCTCTTTCACGTCGTACAGCCACAAGCGCGGGCCTGAGTCGGCACGGTCTTTCAACTTGAGATTGGTATAGAGAATGAATTTCTTTGCCGTGGAGTCGTAGCAGAAGGTGCTGGTCGGAACATAGCCGCCGTCGGGTGCCTTTTCCTGGGCCAGCGTCCAGGTCTTGGTGGCGCAGGAGAAGACCCAGGTCTGCAGCCCGACGGTGGCCACGATCTGTTTGGTATCGGAATCGTAGGCCGATTCGCCGCCCGAGCGGGCACCATCCTTGGGCAGGGCTTTCCATTCCTTCCTGGCAGTGTCATACAAGTACGTTTTGCCGGACACCCACCAGAGCGTTTTTTCGTCGGGCAGGTATTCGAGAAAAGCCGACTCACCCGACTTGGGCATTCCCGTCAGCACTTCCTTCCACTGGCGGGCTTCGGGATCGAATGAGAACAGCCAGGCTTCGCCGGCTCCCGAGCCGAAGGTCCGCAAGAGGGGATCCTTGGCGTCCAGGCCAAGGGCCTTGGCCAGCGTGACCTTGTCGGTGCCGAACAGCCCCTTGTGCGATTCGACGAACAGCATGCGTTTCTGGTCGGAATCATAACAGAACGACCACCAGGTATGACAAGGGCGCAGCGGCCCGCCGCGCGGCGTGCGAATGACCCCGTCTTTCAATACCGCATTGGCCTTGTACCAGGCCACGGCTGCCGCCTCCTGGTCGGCACCAAACCGGGGCGGAGCCGGATCCGCGCCATACAGACAAATCCAGGTATTGGCGGCGAGATCGAACTCCCACACGTCGTTGTAGGGATGAACATTGTGCCCCCCGCCACAGTAGAGGGCACGCTGGCGGTCGGCTGCCCAGACCATCTTGTTGCAGTAGTCGCGCACTCGAGGTCCCAAACGCTTGTAGTCTGGATCCTTCGCGAGAACCCCCATGTCTCCCACTGTCTTGCAGGGCGGCAGCTTGAGCCAGGTGTTGTCGGGCAACTCTGCGATCCTGGCGAGCAACTGTTCATCGGGCAAGATCGCCGGCTTGACCTGAGAGGTAGGCGGGTCGGCAACGGCAGCCGGCACCACGACTGTCAGGGCCAATGCGCAGCCAAGCACCAGGTTCGTTCTCATGGCGTGTTTCCTGCACAAAGGGTGGTGGGTCACTTCCGTTCGAAGACAACATGGCCCCCGACGATGGTGAGCATTACCTGGGTGGCGGCGATGTTGTCTTGCTCTTCCGGGTCGAGAACGTCGCGCGACAGGATCACGAGGTCGGCAAGCTTGCCGGGCTCGAGACTGCCGCGGCGTTTCTCTTGAAAGATGGCGAAGGCGGCCCCGCGCGTGTAGGCGTCGAGTGCCTCGCTCACCTTGATTTTCTGGGCGGGGAACCAGCCCGCCGGGTGCTTGCCGTCGAGGGTGCGGCGCTGGACCGCCGCGGCGATGCCGGCCAGCGGATCGAGCGGGGCCACCGACCAGTCCGAACCGAAGGCAACCTTCGCACCGGCATCCAGGAGGGCTCGGTTGGCGTACGACGATTCGCAGCTCTAGCTGCCGATGCGGGCCTCGGCCCAGCGGCCATCGTCGATGATGTGGTAGGGCTGCAACGACGCGATCACA
>JBFWSD010000730.1:0-4447 GCA_050248575.1 Gemmataceae bacterium | reverse complement strand
CGCTTACAAGCTCACGGTCGCCGGCAGCCTGACCATCGACCTGGGCGCTGAGCCGCTGTCGGCCCTGGTGTCGACCGGACTCGTCTTTGCCCTGCTTGCCACGCTGTCCTTCATCTATGTAACGCGTATCGACTGGCGGCCGAACCTGCTCTGCGCGGGCAGCCTGCTCACCATGCTCGTCATCGTCGGCGCACCCTACGCCATGGTGATCGGCGGCCTCACCAACAAGACATCCGGCATGCGTATCTTCGATCCCGACGCGGAGGAGATCGACACCATGCCGCAGAAGCGCGTGGACGCCGCGCCGCCAAGCGTCGGCACCGTGCCGCTGGCCACCTGGATGGCGGGCTGGAGCGAAACCAATCAGGGCACGCATCTGTGGTGGGGGCTGCGCGCCTTCACCAAGGAATTGACCAAGAGCTTCAACTACGTGGCCTGGCTGCCCGCCCTGCTTGGCCTGTGGTGGTTCCGGGCGCGGCTGCGCAGCGACCTCGGCATGCTCGTGCCCCTGGTCTGGCTCGGCATTCATCTGCTCTTGCTCATGCGCCTGGTCACCGTGGTCGGCTACCTCTCGGAAAGACACACGATCCTGTTTGTCTTCTGCCTGGCGCCGTGGGTGATCGCGGGCTCCTTCGAGCTGGCCCGGCGCTGGACGCAGGCCGCACCGGCGCGGCAGCCCAGGATCGAGTTCCTGCTTCTCCTCATCCTGATCGGCGGCGGCTTGCCCGGGTCTTTGAAGACGCTGCACTCGGGCCGCGCCGGCTTCCGCGACGCCGGCTTGTGGCTGGCCCGCAACAGCGATCCTTCCGACGAGGTCATCGATCCCTTCTGCTGGACGCATTACTACGCGGGCCGCGTCTTCCTGGAACGCAGCAAGCCACCCGTGCCCCCGGGCCATCAGCGCGTCGCCTATACCATCCTCGACAACTCACGCCATCATTCGCGCTTGCCCGAGCTCAAGCAGGCCAAGGCCCTCGCCAACGTGGGCACGCCTGTCTATCACTGGCCCACGCAACGTACCCTCGACGACGCCGACATCATCGTCTACGCCGTTCCTCACGACTGACGGCCGTCAGATCATCTTTTTGGTCACGACGTGAACCGCGGCCCGCTGCTGGGCCTCCACAGGGCGGGCGCGGGGGCCCACAGCAGCCGGATGTTCAGGCTCAGCAAGAACACCAGGATGACGCAACCGGCGATCATGTTCAGACCCACCACGAAATACCTGGACCACTGCCCGCCGACCAGTGACAGCAACAGCACGCTGAAGACGGGCAGGAAAATGGAAACGCCGATCGTGAACATGCCCAGCTGGCGCGACTGATCCGCGAGCTTGCCCTGCTCGTGTTCCGCGCTGATCGCCCAGAACGTCCAGGGCAGCAAGCACACCCTGACCTGTTCGAAAAAGAGCATGCACAGGAATGAGAGCAGCACGCCGTAGTAATAACTGGCCAGACGCGAGTCTTCTTCGTTCCCGAGCACAAGATTCTGTTCCTGGATCAGCGTGGGCAACGCGGCCACCAGGGACGGTACCTGGACGATGGTGACTACGGCAAAGATCACCATCGCCAGACCCAGGGCCTGCACTCGCGGTCGGCCGCCTGCAAAAATCCAGAAACAGCTCGCCAGCAAGCTCGACATCCAGCTGGTCATGGTGAGCAGACCGATGCCGAGGCTGATCCAGCCGAAGATCTTCAGCCAGCGCGCCGAATTCTCGCGCGAGTAGTCCAGGCGTCGGAAGTCGTAGCCAACCAGCACCACCAGGGCCAGCAGTGCCAGTGCCAGCAGCACCAGTGCGATCAGGCTGAGCCAGAGCCCGGTGCGGATCGGTTCGAAGCTGCGCAGCAGCGCCGTGTCCGGGCTGATGCTGGCGGGCACGGGCAACTCGGCTTCCGGCTCGAGCAGGGCGATGGCTTCGGCCGCCGGCGCATCGGACACAGGGACCGCCGTGGGGACTTCGGGGGCCACGAACACCGTGGCGCAGCCCGGGCAGCGCACCTGCTGACCGATCAGGTTCGGGGGCACGACCACAAGGCGCTGACAGCTTGGACAGGGCGCGTTCACGATCTCTCCTTGGCTGGCACGGCGTCGCTCTGTCACATGGTAGCGAGGCCCGTGGCGGGTAGCCAGCGTGTGCGCTTCCGGGCAGGCCATGCCACTTTGACTCGTCAGGCCGCCTTTCCGCACGTAGAATGACGCGGGGTACCGCACGTCTGTTTTGGCAGATCAGCCCGGCATGTGAAGCCGGCATTCAACCTGGTCACGCGACGAAGAAGCCCGCCTTCTCCCGCCGCGACCTTTTGGAGGGATCATCATGAGGACTACCGTGTGGATGGCGGCAGCGGCTGCGCTCCTGCTCGCCTCGCTTCCGGCCCGGGCTCAGCTCACCGCTGCCCTCGACGCCGTCCCCGACGATGCCATGGGCGTCGTCTTCGTCAAGAACATCGGTGAAGGCAGTGCCAAGCTTTCCGCGCTCAGCAAGCGGGCCAACTTCCCCGCCTTCGACGCCCTCGCCGAAGCCAAGAAGGATCTCGGCGTCGACAAGGGGCTCGACGAGAAGGGCACCCTGATCATTGCCCTCTTCGCCGGCGATCCCGAGCCGATCCCGATCATCTTTGCCCCTGTCTCCGACTACGACGGCTTCATCAAGCAGCTCAAGCCCGGCAAGGCGGCCGACGGCATCACCGACCTGGGCGTGGGCCGTTCGGTCGTGGGCAAGAAGGCCGGCTTTGCCGTCTTTGCCGAGGCCAAGAATCGCGACATCCTCAAGAAGGTGCTGGTCGCCAAGAAGAGCGTGGCCGATTCGCTCCAGCCGGTTTCGGCGTGGCTGGAGAAGACCGATGCCGGCGCGGCCCTCAATGCCCGCGGCATGAAGGAACTGACCAAGCACCTGATCACCCAGCTCGGGCAGGCCAAGGCGGCCCTCGCCAATGCTCCCGAGGAAGCACAGATCTTTGCCACCTGGCTCGACGGGCTGGAAGGCATGCTCAAGTCGGCCGGCACCGACGTGTCGCAAATGGCCTGGGGCGTTCAATACAAGCAAGAGTCCGGCGACCTGGTCCTCGCCAAGCGGGCTGTTTTCGTCAAGGATAGCGGCTGGGCCAAGGCGGGCGCGGCCATCAAATCTCCCGACGGCGGCGTGCTCGCCGGGCTGCCCGGCGGCGAATTCCTCGTTGCCGGCGGCGGCGCTCTGCCCGAATCCTTCATGCAGTCCATGTCCAACTTCGGCTTCCAGTCCCTCAAGGGCCAGCTCGGCGCCGACAAGGTCAAGAAACTCGAAGAGATCACCGCCCGGAACTTCCAGGGCGTCGAATCGATGTCAATGGTCATGGGGCTGGGCAAGGAAAACGCCCCCCTGTTCTCCGGCACTGTCTCGATCATGAAGATCAAGGACGCCAAGGACTACCTCGACAACTACGCCAAGGGCATCGACGAAATGGACAAGATCTTCAAGGACGCCAACGCGCCGGCCATGCCGCGCTACAGCGCCAAGAAGGTCAAGGTGGGCGATCTCGAGGCCGTCGAGATGACCACCGACATGTCGGCGATGGCTGCTGCCGACCCGAACCTCAAACGCGCCTTCGAGGCCATGTTCGGTCAGGGGGCCAAGCTGGTTGCCTCGGTGGCCCTCGTCGACAAGAACACGGTGGCCATGAGCTACGTGCCCGCCAAGGAAATGAAGGGGATCGTCGCGGCCATCAAGAAGAAGAGCCCCGGGCTGAGCGCGGAGGCCGAGGTCAAGAAGACCGCTGCCCTGTTGCTCGACGATCCGCAGTGGCTGCTCTACGTCAATCCGGGCGGCTTCGTCGAGTTCACCACCAGGCTAATCCGGGCCGCTGCCCCGATCGCCATTCCGATCCCCGCCTATCCCAAGTCGCCCCCGGTCGGCATGGCCGTGAAGATCGACGGCGCCGGCCTGGAAGCCCGGCTAGCCATGACCGGCTCGGCCATCGAGTCGCTCGGCGTCTACATCCAGAAAGTTCGCGCTCTGGCGGGCGGGAACGTGAACTGAAGGTGAAATGTCCAGTCGAATGACCAATGCCCGGCTGTATCTGGGCATTGGTCATTCTCATTTTCAGCGGCGGCAAGCAAAAAAAAAACCGAGGACAGACATTACTGCCTGCCCTCGGTCGCATCGGCGATCGCGAAGGATCGCTGCCTCCTACGACGCACACTGTAAGGGAGGGCGGGGGGCCCGCGGCAACAGGCGCCCCCGCGCTAGTAATCGATCAGATCGTGCCGCCCAGCATGAAGTAAGCGAAGACGCTCACCACGCTCAGCAGCATGAAAGCACTCAGCCCGCCCATCCACATCACGACGGGCCAGTTCACCTCGACGCCTTCCTCGAAATGCTTGTCGGCCATGGTTTCCGCTCCTCTTGCTCTCTCGGTCTCTGTGACCGTGTCCTCACAGTCGAGAGGGGAGATAGCATTCGGCGTGCCAATGC
>JBFWSD010000729.1:0-4450 GCA_050248575.1 Gemmataceae bacterium | reverse complement strand
CATGGTCCGCATGAAACCAGTCAAGAAGCAATCACTCGTCGACACGGTGGTGGAGCGCATCCAGACCGTGATCCGATCGGGTCACTATGGCCCGGGCGATCGCTTGCCCACGGAAACGGAGCTGATCAAGCAACTCGAAGTCAGCCGCACGGTGCTGCGCGAAGCCATCGGGCGTCTCGAAGCGATGGGGCTGGTTTCGGTGCAGGGCAGCCGCGGCATGTTCGTGGGTGACACGGGCAGCCTGCTCAGCTGCGTGAAGCTGGTCCGCTCCGCACTGACGATCTCGCCGCGCGAGCTGCGCAAGTTCACGGAGTTTCGCTGCGCGATCGAGTGCGAAGCGGCCCGTCACGCGGCTGCGCGGGCCAGTACCGAAGACCTCGCCGAACTCGAAGCGATGTGTGAGGAGATCGGCCGCCCCGAACTCAACAACTTGCAAGCCTTCGAGCTCGACTTCCGCTTTCACCGCAAGCTGCTCGAGCTGACGGGCAACGAGCTGATGTTCAACGTGATGGAAGTGGTCCGCGAATTCGTGCTCGCCAGCATCGTCGAAGGTGGGCACGAGAAGCGCGACCCGCAGGTGACCCAGAGCGGACATCGCGCGATCTTGCAGGCCATCCGCGCCGCCGATCCGGACGCCGCCGAGCGGGCCATGCGCGAACATATGAATGCTGTGCTAGACTCCCTGGAGGAGCTGGAAAAGCAAGAAGATCAAGCCCTGCCCTCTGCCAGTTGAGAGAACCTCAATCCCGCCACTGGAAAGGAGCCGCCCCATGTTGACGCTCCAGGAGAATGGAACCAGGCTGTGTGACGGTCTCACCCGTCGCGACTGGCTGCGCGTCGGCGGCCTGGGCCTCTACGGCTTGACGACCGCCAGCCTCTTGCAAGCGCGCGGGGCTGCGTCTTCCCCCACGAAGAAAAAATCGTGCATCGTCATCTTCTTGCTGGGCGGCCCGGCTCAGCACGAGACCTGGGACACGAAGCCGAACGCCCCTGCGGAGGTGCGCGGCGATCTGAAACCGATCGCCTCGCGCGTGCCGGGGATGCTGGTCGGCGAGCTGATGCCGCGCATCGCGAAGCTGACCGACAAGATCAGCGTGCTGCGGGCCGTCCGCACGGGTGACAACGCGCACACGTCGAGCGGTTACTACATGTGTACCGGCGTCCCGCATCGGCCGCAGAATGTGGAGAACGCACTGCCCGGCGCGCCGAATGACTGGCCCAACATGGGGGCGGTGGTGCGGCACCTGCACCGCGAGCCCGGGCTGCCCGCCGCGATCATGCTTCCGGAGATTGCCCGCAACGACGGCACGCCGAAGTGGCCCGGGCAAGATGCCGGCTGGCTCGGCCGCGCGCACGATCCGTGGCTGCTCACCTGCAATCCTGCCGATGCGCAGTTCAGCGTGCCCGAGTTGCGGTTGCCCGCCGAGGTGCCCGCCGAACGCCTCGAGGGGCGCGTTCGCCTCGTCGAGCAGATCAATCGCCGCCTCGATCAGCTCGAGAAGAGCCCGGCGATCGGGCGTTTCGGCGTGCATCGCCAGCAAGCGGTCGATCTCCTGTGTGCCCGCAAGTCGCGCCGCGCATTCGAACTGGGCGACGAGCCCCCGAGTGTGCGCGATCGCTACGGCCGCAATCGATTCGGCCAGTCGATGTTGCTGGCACGGCGGCTGGTCGAGGCGGGCGTGCCGCTCGTGCAGATCAACTGGCCGCGCGACACCGTGCCCGGGCTGCAACACTGGGACACGCACTCGAAGAATACCGAAGGCCTGAAGAAACTCCTGCCCGTGGCCGACCTGGCCTACACCGCGCTCCTGGAAGACCTGATCGATCGCGGGCTGCTCGACGACACGCTGGTGGTGTGGACCAGCGAGTTTGGCCGCACGCCGAAGATCAACGGCGGCGGCGGCCGCGATCACTGGGGCCGCGTCTTTTCCGTGGCCCTTGCCGGCGGCGGCGTCAAGGGGGGCCATGTTCACGGTGCTTCCGATGCCGTCGCGGGCGAACCGCAAGACGGCATCGTCAAGCCGGAAGACCTGGCCGCCACCCTGTTCCATTGCCTGGGACACCAGCCCGACACCGAAATTCACGATTCGCTCGATCGGCCCATCCCGATTTCGCGCGGTTCGGTGATTCAGCCGATCCTTGCCTGAGCGCCGTGCCAGCGTAGACTCAAGAGCGAGTCGCGTGCGTGCGGGCAACCAGGCAAGGGGCCACCGTGAACCAGGGCCGGATCATCTTGATTGGGGGCGGTGCCCGTTCGGGGAAGAGCGACTTCGCCCTCGAGTTGGCCCGCGGCCTGGGCACGCGGCGCCTCTTCGTGGCTACGGCCCAGCCCTTCGATGATGAGATGCGCGAGCGCATACAACGTCATCGCGCCGAGCGGGGCAACGAATTCCAGACCATCGAAGAACCTCTCGAGCTGGCGCGTGTCTTCGCCTCCCCCCAGGCCGACGTGATCCTGGTCGACTGCCTGACCTTGTGGCTCTCGAACCTGCTGCTCGCCGGCCATCCGCCCGCGCACATCGAGGAACGGGTGCGCGAACTGGCCGGCGCGCTTGGGAAGCGAAAGTGTCACGCCATCCTGGTCACGAACGAGGTGGGAATGGGCATTGTGCCCGAGAACGCGCTGGCTCGGACTTTTCGCGACGTGGTGGGCCGCGCCCATCGCGAACTGGCCCGCGTGGCCGATGACGTCTACTTCGCCGTGCTGGGCATGATGGTGAAGATCAAACCAGAACTGACTGCAGTGACTCTCTAACGATCTCCACGTTTCGTGATGCCTTCGCCGCGCGACACACTGAGAAAACGAACCACAGAGGCGCAGAGGACACAGAGGCAGAACACAGAGAGTAGCGCGTTTCAGGCAACGTCGATCCTCATTCGATGATCTTTGTGCCCTCTGTGCCTCTGTGGTTCGTTCCCTGAACCAGTGCTGTGACCACTGGCAGAGCGCCTGATCGGCGACTTGGCCGCGCTTATTCGCTACTTGAGGTTCTCGGGCTTCAGACCCTTGGTGTAGCGGTTGAAGCCGAAGGGGAGTGGCTTGTACTCGCCCACGATCTCGACGTTGGCCTTCTCCGGGATCTTGTCTTCCATGCCGAGGCACCAGTAGGAAGCGTTGACGAGCAGGCGGCGCAGGCCTTCGCTCAGCAGGTCTTGCGAGGCGCCCATCGTGGTGGTGAAGACGCGGCCGGTCTTGCCGTCTTCGGTGTTGTACGTCTTGGTCCAGGCGACTGGCATCATGGGGTCGTTCTTCTTGCCCTCCAGCGGCTTGTCGGTGGGCTGCATGCCGGTGAGCACCTGGCCCAGGATGATGGGCGTGCTGTCGCCGGGCAAAGGCAAAGTCACGCCGTAAACATCCGTGGGGCCGTAAATATCGCCGTTCTTGATGCCGCGCACCAGCGGGCTCTTTTCCTGCCCCTTGGCGATCAGCCCGAGCGTCGACTGCTTGCCGTGCTGGCCATGATGGCTGATCCAGGTCTCGCCGAGGATGTGCTTGCCGAAGCCCCCCTTCTGGTCGAACGAATAGTCGGAGAACTTGCCCCCCTTGGGCATCTTGAAGGCGTGGGTCGCGGTGCGCATGCCGATGATCGGCTTGCCCGCGGCCACGTACTCGCCGAGGTACTTCATCTGCTCGTCGGGCAGATTGCGGAAGCGCGTGAAAATAATCATCAGGTCAGCCTTGGCCAGGCTTTCCAGCCCGGGGATGTTGTCGTTCTGGTTCGGGTTGATGGTGCCGTCCTTCTTGTCGATGGCGAAGAGCACGGTGCAGGTGAAGCCGTGATGCTTGGAGAGGATCTTGGCGAGCTGGGGCAGCGCTTCTTCGGAGCGGTATTCTTCATCGCCGGAGACGAGCACGATGTGCTTGCCCTTACCGGGGCCGTCGCCCCATTCGAAGACGAGCCAGGGATCGGCGGCCCGGGCCGCGGAGGCCAGGAACAGTAGCGCGACTGCCAGGGTGACGTTCTTCATGATTTCCTCGCGTTGAGTTCGGCGGGCAGCACTGCCGTCCACCATATCGTCGCGGCAGGGAAAATCAATTGCCTGCACGGCATTCACGGCAGCGCCTGACTATCCGTTTCCGGTGTGGCTAGCCATTCTGGCGTTCGAGTTCCTTGAGGTAGTCGAGGGCCTCGTCGAGGCTGCCCACGCTGACGCCGGGCACGCGGCCCCGGTCATCGAGATCGCGCAGCAGCATCAGGTCCTCGAAATCGGGCGACGCTTCCAGCCGCAGCCTGGCCTTGTGGCCGATGGTGCCATTGCGGACAGCATGGGCCAGCATGTGGTGTTCGATGAAGAAGTGGGTACGTTCGCTGATGAGCCCGTCGAGCGCTTCCAGCCCGGCTTCTACGTGCCGCGACTTGTCGATGCCTTTGCCCACATCGTGCAAGAGGGCCGCTTGCAAGAACTCCTCGTCGTAGGGCCGCTCCTCCCGCGCCAGCTCGAAGACCTG
>JBFWSD010000728.1:0-4456 GCA_050248575.1 Gemmataceae bacterium | reverse complement strand
GCTTACCCGCGACGAGCTGCGCGAACGGGTGCGCGGCATCATCAACCGGCTCTATCACATCGCTTACGCGCAAGAACTCGTGGTGGGCATCGTGGCAGCCCTGGGCGTGGTGACCTCGCTGTTGATCTCGATCATGCAGCGACGCAGCGAACTGGGCATCTTGCGGGCCATCGGCGCCACGCGCACTCAGGTGCTGGTCTCGGTGCTGGCGGAAGCGGCCCTGATGGGGCTGATCGGCGCCCTCATCGGCATGGCCATCGGCGTGCCCATCGAGTGGTACATCCTCCAGGTCATTGTGCTCGAAGAATCGGGCTTCGTCTTCCCGGTGACCATCCCGTGGGTGGAAGCGGCGGTCATCACGTGCCTTGCCCTGGTGATTGCCACGCTGGCCGGGCTGATCCCGGCCCTGCACACCTTGCGTCTGCGCATTCCCGAAGCGGTTGCCTACGAATAACCGCCGTTATCCAGGTAGCTCCATGAAGACGATGAGCGCGGCCGCGCCGGCCAGGGCCAGCCACGCGGCCAGGTTTACCAGGTTACACGCCTCGTCCACGGTGGCTGACGTGATCGGACGGATGGGATCGCCGAGCGTGTAGGTGTCGCGTTTAATGAGTTGCACATCGAGCAGTCCGGCCATCACGGCCATGGGCCGGCCGCCGTTAGGACTGGGGGTGTTGTCGCCATCGCGCATCAAGACAGCGCGGGCGTGACCAACATCCTTGCGGCGGAGCCAGCCCGCGGCGAGCAAGAGATAAGCGGTGAGCCGCGCGGGCAGCCAGTTGACCACATCATCGGTACGGGCCGCCGCCTTCCCCAGCTGCTCATAGTCGCCGCGATAGCCGACCATGCTGTCAAGCGTGTTGACGGCCCGGTAGGCAATCGCCCCGGGCACGTGCAACAGCGCATAGTAGAAGACCGGCGCAACGAAGCTGTCGGACGTATTCTCGGCCAGCGATTGCACCGCGGCGCCGAGCAGTTCTTCCTCGGTCAGCGAACTGGCATCGCGGCTGCACAGCGAACGAAGGTGATGGCGAGCATCCTCGAGGGCGCCTTTCTCCACCGCGCGGCGAACACGGCGAGCGGCCTGTGTGAGCTCGCGCAGCGCCAGCGATCCCTTGAGGAAAAAGATCCCGAGCATGATTTGCACGACCTGGACCGGCGCCGCCAGTTTCATGACCAGACCGGCGGCCACCACACTGGTGGCCACCACCACGATGGTCATCGCCACGCCGTAAGCGAATTGCCTGCTGGATTCCTTGCCCGGCGCCAGTTCCACCAGCGTCTCGATCAACTTGCCCATCCACACCACCGGATGGATCTTGTGCGGATACTCGCCGACGACCGCATCGACGACCAGCGCTGCCAGGAGAACACCAATGAAGAGGAGGGCAGCCGACATGTCATCGATCACAGCGAGTTAGAGCTCGCATGGCGAGCGGGAGCGTCAGCCCCCTGGACAGCCAGCCGTGCGAACAGGCTGAGGGCGTCACTTGTCTTCGATGCCGATTTCCTTGCCCTTGAGGACCTCGCTCTTGCCAGGCCGGGCCAGGGCAAAATGGAAATTGGTCGACCGGGTGCAGGCCGCGCCCGTGTTCCCCTTCGGATCGAGGGCAATGAAAGCCACCCGGGCCGGATGTTGCCCGCGCCGCACGGCCACCTCGTTGACCTTGCGGGCCGCCAGCTCGCACGCTTGCTGCGGCGACTTGCCCGCGCGCATCGCCTCGACCATCAGCAATGCGCCGCCGATCCGGATCACCTCTTCGCCCACCCCGGTGGCGCCGGCCGCACCCGCCTCGTTATCGACGTAGAGGCTGTGCCCGATGAGCGGCGAATCGCCGACCCGGCCGGGCAGCTTGAAGGCCAGCCCCGACGTGGTGCAGGTCCCGCCCAGCGACCCCTTCTTGTCGAGCCCCAGCACGGTAACCGTGTCGTGATTCGAAGGATCGCTGGCTTCGGGCTTCATCTTCTTCTGCCTGGCGCGGCGTTTCTCCCATTCGGTAAGGGCTGCCGGCGTGAGCAGGTTCTCCAGGCGAAACCCGTTCTGGAGCGCGAAGGCCTGGGCTCCCGAGCCCGCCAGTAGCACGTGCGGCGTCTTTTCCATGACCAGTCGGGCCAACGCAGCCACGTGACGGATGTTCTCGACGCAGGCCACACCGCCGCAGGAAAGCGTCTTGCCGTCCATGACACAGGCATCGAGCGAGACCACGCCGGCGGCATTGGGCAACCCGCCATAGCCAACCGACATCACCTCGGGGTCATCCTCGACTGCCTGGGCCCCGGCAATGGCAGCGTCGAGGGCGGGCTTGCCCTGTTCGAGCAGCTTGGCCGCCGCCTTGACGGCCGTCTCACCGAAGGGCCAGGTCGCGATCACCGCGAAATCTGCCATGTCTTCCTCACTTGGCGCAGGCGACGTGCAATGGAGGAAGAGTATCGCCAACGGCAGTGCCCTGCAAGCCCTGGCACGGGCGGCTGCCCGCGCTACGCGGTCCCTGCTTCAGCGAGAGATTCCTTGCTGATGCTGAAAAAAGCGCGAACCCTTTCCTTTTGCCCGCCGTAGAAATCGTGCCGGAACAGAGAAGAGCTTCAGAGAGAGAAAGAGAGAGAAACGGAACAGGGCAGGGAGAGCATGGACGCGGCGGGCACTCCCGCTCGCGGAATCCGGACAGTCGGCTGGCAAGGTTTCCCCCCGCCAGTGGGCTGTCCGGTTTCGTTTGCGCCCATCACTTCCCCTCGAAGGCCTCCTGGAGCTTCGCGATATCAAACTTCTTCATCTGCAACATGGCCTGGGTGGCCCGTTGCGACTTTTCCTTGTCGGGATCGCTCATCATCTCGATCAAGGCCCTCGGCACAACCTGCCACGACAGGCCGTACCTGTCCTTCAGCCAGCCACATTGCTGAGCCCTGGGATCGCCGCCAGCGGAGAGCTTGCTCCAGAAGTGATCCACTTCTTCCTGGTTGTCGCAGCCGATCTGGAGCGAGATGGCTTCCGTGAACTTGAAGATCGGGCCGCCATTCAGGGCCGAGAACGCCGCCCCGTCCAGTACGAACGAAACGGCCATCACCGAACCTTCGGGCTGGCCGTGCACGTGTTGGCCCGCCTTGCCGTAGCGCGTCACGCTCAGGATCTTCGAGTTCTTGAAGACGGAAACGTAGAAGTTGGCAGCTTCTTCGGCCTGGTGATCGAACCACAAGCAAGGAGTGATCTTTTGACCATGAAACATGGATTTCTCCCGTGACGGTTTCGGTACATCGGGCGTCTACCATTTGATCGAATGGACCGGCCCGGGATCGACAATTCAGCGGTGGCCAACACTCACAGCGTGGTGCGAGTCGTAACCTATTCATGGAATTAATCTTACACCTCGAGCGTTTTGCGCAATCTTTTTTATTCTCCCAGCCGTCTACTCCATGACTCAGACTGCGCCCAGCGTCCGCAGTGTTTCTTCGCCACGTCTTCGCGACTAGACTCGGGAGCCAACCTCATGAAACGAACCGCTTTGCTGTCCGCCCTTTTCGTGGTCTTTGCTGCGGGCTCTGCCCGAAGTTTGATGGTGGCGCCGTCGCCGCTGCCCGAACGGCTGGCCCATGCCGATTGTGTGGTGATCGGCAAGATCACCGAGATCGAGAAGAAGACCATCAAAGCAGTCCCGTACCCGGGCGGCAAGGAACTCGCCGAGTATCACGTCGCGGTCATCAAGGTCGACGAGGCCCTGGTGGGGGCCAAGGGGCTGACCCACGTGCGCGTCGGTTTCATCGCGCCGGTCGCGCCCCAACCAGTACCGAATCAACCGAACCGCCCGATCGCGCCAATCGCGCCGCGTCGCAATTTTGGCCCCAACCTGACCGTCGGGCTCGATGCTTGCTTCCTGCTCGATCCGCACCACGACCAGACCTTCCACATCGTCTCCGGCTTCCAGGGCGTGATCGCCAAGGGCAAGGACGCGACCGAATTCAACAAGCAGATGGCCGAGCTGCGCCGCTGCGCCAAGCTGCTCGAAAAGCCGATGGACGGGCTGAAGTCGAAGGACGCCAATGACCGCTTCACCACGGCGGCGATGCTGATGTCCCGCTACAGCACGCCGGCCCCGTATTCGCGCGACAACAAGCGCGAGACGATCGACGCCGAGGAAAGCAAGCTCATCCTGCTGGCCATCCGCGACGGCAACTGGAACGAGCGCCGCTTCGATCAGCTCAATCCGATGATGACCTTCAATCGGCTGGGCGCTGGCCCGAAGGAGGGCTGGAAGCCGCCCAAGGACTTCAAGCAGTTTCCGACCGACGCCAAGGACTGGCTCACCAAGAACGCCGACAGTTTTCGCATCCAGCGCTTCGTGGCGGAAAAGAAGTAATCCATTCATGCCCCTCTGGCTGGCGCGCAGGATGTACACCTACGCGCCAGCCTGCGAGACCTATCAGGGAGCCCTATGAAGCGCGCAACACTTGGAGTGGCGGTCCT
>JBFWSD010000727.1:0-4459 GCA_050248575.1 Gemmataceae bacterium | reverse complement strand
ATCGTACGGAGTGGGCCGCCCGCCTGTCTGATAGGGAAAGGCGAGAGCTTGCCGCAGTCCATCGCCGGGAGAAGAAAATGCCCAGGCCGGAGGCGGGGGAGGGGAAGTCGGTCGATCACGCCATCGAGCATTGCTACGTTCGCGAAGCCGTGGTGCCGGAGCGCACGCTCGTGACCGAAGCCCTCAAACGCGGCATCGGCGCGGTGACGGTCGAGGACGTGACCAGGGAAGTGGTCAGCCGGCCGCTGATCCGCAGCGAGATTGATGGTCGCCGATTGGCGACAACCAAGGAAATGCTGGGTCTCGAACACAAGCTAATCGACTTTGCACGAACCGGGCGGGGGCGCTGCCGGCCAATGGGCGACCCGAACCGGCCATGCTCGCGGGATTGGTTCAACGACGGGCAGAAGAACGCTGTCCGCCATGTGCTTTCCTCGCGTGACCGCGTGATGATAGTCCGCGGCGTGGCCGGCACGGGGAAAACAACGCTGGAACAGGAGATTGGCGAGGCGCTCGCCGAAGCGGGCAAGCCGGTCGTTGCCCTGGCGCAGTCAGTGAAGGCCAGCCGGGAAGTGCTGCGGCAGGAGGCGGGATTCTCGAGCGCCGACACCGTGGCCAGGTTTTTGAAGGACAAAGACATGCAGGAATCCGCGCGCGACGGCGTGATCCTCGTGGACGAAGCCTCGCAATTGGGCACGCGGGACATGATGAGGGTTTTCAACGTCGCAGAATCGGTCAATGCACGGGTGCTGCTGGTCGGCGACCGCAGGCAGCATCGTAGCGTGACGGCGGGCGAACCGCTGAAGCTACTGCAAGAGAATGCCGGCTTGAAGGTGGCGGAAGTGACGGACATCCTTCGCCAGCAAGGTGACTACAAGTAAGCCGCCAAAGCGCTGAGCGAAGGCCGGACTGATGAAGCCTTCGAGGAACTGGACAAACTCGGCTGGATCAGGCAGGTAGACGATGCCGACCGTTACAAGCAACTGGCCGCCGCCTACCTGGCGGCAGTCAACGAAAAGAAGAAGGGCGGGCAGGCCAAGTCTGCCCTCGTGGTGTCGCCCACACATGCCGAAGCGGCCTGGATCACGGCGGCCATCCGCTCTGGCCTCAAGGAACAGGGCAAGCTCTCGGAGGAACGCATCGTCAAGGCATGGGTGCCCGCCCATCTGACCGATGCCCAGAAAACCGACGCCACGGAGTACGAGCCGGGCTACCTGCTGCAATTCCACCAGAATGCCAAGGGGTTCACCAAAGGCGCCCGCCTCGTTGTCGAGGAGGGTGCAGCACTGCCAACCGATCAGGCCAACCGCTTCGAGGTCTACCGTCCCACTGACTTAACGCTGGCCGCAGGCGACCGCATTCGCTTGACAGCAGGCGGCAAGACAAGGGATGGCAAGCACCGCCTGAGCAACGGCTCGCTGTTTACCGTCGAGGGATTCACGAAGCGGGGGGACATCATCGCCGATAACGGCTGGGTCATTGACCGCGACTTCGGCCACCTGACCCACGGCTACGTGGGCACCAGCCATGCCAGCCAGGGCGTGACAGTGGACAAGGTTTTCGTCGCCATCGGAAGCCAGTCCTTGCCCGCGACCGGACAACGGACGGCGTATGTAGCAATCACTCGCGGCAAGGAACAGGCGGTCATTTACACGGATGATCGGAACGAACTGCTCAAGGCTTTCGGTCGGCCTGATGAGCCGATTTCCGCCACGGAGGTTGCCGAGCCGTCGGCAGAAAAACCAACTCTCAAGGATCGAATGAAACGCATGGCCTTCGCACGGGGCCTCAGCGTGTTCGCTTCGCGTAACGGGGCGTCGCAGCACGACTCTTCGAGAAACGCGGCCACTCAGCGGGAGGTAGATCATGCTCGATAAACCGCCGCCAACCCATCAGGAACGACTCCAGCGAAGCGGACATCTGACTGGTTACGGCTCCCCTACATCCCGACAAGATCCGGAGCCGCCGGACGGTGGTGAAGCCTCTTGCCCGGCCTTTGGTTATCTCCGTGGCATCCGGGACCATGCTTCGGCCATCGAGTTTCGTTTCCGGGACGGCAACAGCGTCTGGTTTCCGTATGGCTGGCTTGGCACCTGGTGGTACAACCCTTCCGAAGGCTTGCTGTTCAAGTTCACCGGCGACTTGGTGTATCTGGTGTTGATCAGGGGCAGCAATCTCGACAAGCCGCTGAGCGACGGCAACATCGACTTGCTGCATGCGGGCCTGCAACGGCACCGGGTGCTGTGGATTCGCGAGATGAACGAAGCGGACATTCAGAACGTCGGTGACTCCGGCCCGACGATTGACAGCATCCACGTCGTTGAATTTGAGTCCAACCGCGATCTCAAGGAATGGCTTGGAAAGACTGCCCCCAACTTCGTTCACTGAGATAACGTGCTATCATACCGCTTTACCTTCCGCACGCGATATTGTACTGACTACACTAGCACTCTGACACGCGGAAAGAATACTGTGCTTGTCATTATCGTTGACTATTGTCTTGCATATTACTTGTCGTCTCTCGGCATGGCCCGGTGGAAAACCATACTTCTTGGCGTCTCCGGGGGCATTTTCATTGCGTGGACCGATGCCCTTGCATTGCAGGCATATCTCCAGACTTACGAGGTCGGCACGGTAGCTGCAATGCCAACACCAAGGGCCTTATGGGGATCGCTATTCCATCCTGCTGTCGTTCTAGCCTCCATCTGGTTGTGCTCACGGTCACACCACTGACCGGTTGACCCAGAGCACCAACCGGTTCGTGCAATGCAACGACCGAGACTGCCGAGTTGGCCGAATGAGGATACTCATTGCTTCTACTGACTTCTAAATCACCGTGCGCGATTATGCAGCTGATCGTTTTTTCGTGCATACGCTGCCGGTTGTCTTGGGCAGTCTCCGGTTTCGCTTGCGGAGGTAATAGCGTACCTCGCGCATCAGACAGACGATGTCCGGGCAAGTGTGGTTGCGCGTGACGTTGGCGTGCAGATCCTGCCATACTCGTTCGATCTTGTTATCGTCTGGGCAGTAGGGCGGCAGAAAGTGCAACCGAATGCGACCTCCGAAGCCCGCCAAGGCAGCGTGGACGATCTTGCTGTCGTGAATGCGAAAGTTGTCGAGGATCACATGGACCACTGGCGCCCTGGCATAGGTCTCCAGCAACTGATTCAACAGGGCGATAAACAAGGCGCTCGTCTTCCGTTCGCCCTCAACCCAATGCAGCCGCCCTGTTCGCACATCCAACGCGCCCGCCAGATACCGTTTCACATTCTTGCCCGGCGTCACCACTTCTTTCTGCTGTCCGCGCACCATCCAGTCGAGGCCGATCTTCGGATTGAGATGAACATCGACTTCATCCTCGTAGACGGCCACGTGCCCGCGCGGCAAGTTTGCCAGCACGGCCCGGATGCTGTTCAAACGCCGTGTTTTGGCGGCTTTCGGCCAAGGGCAGCCAACCGTCGGACGCGGCCGGCCACGCCGCGCTTGCACCAGCGCCAAGGCCCGGCTCATCGTGGCCACATGAATGCGAATGCCCGTTTCGCACACCATCGTCTCCACCAACAGTTCGCGTGTCCAAGTTGGCCGCCGCCAGCCAAAGGTCGGCGGCGTGCTTCGCACCACGCGATAAAGGACGCCCAGATAGTCTTTCTCCAGCTTGGACTGGCCGTTGTCTTCGCGGGCATCGCACAGGCCCCATTCGCCGCGCTCGCGAAACCGGCGGGCCACGCGGTAGACCGTCGTGTTATGCACTCCCACGACATCGGCTGTTTGCCGCGCCGAGCGGCCATTGAGCAAGTTGATGACGATCAGCAACCGCGTTTTCACCGCACCGTCGCGACAACGCCGCAAGTGTCGGCACAACTTCTCCTTGACGGAAAAGCGCACCTCGCCCAGAATCCAATGCATGGGAATTCCCTCCTTGGGGCGCGTCGCCCCGAGAACGTAGCTGTTGGGGAATTCCCATTTTCTTTTGTACACCAACCTCCTTCAAGAACCCGTGCAGCTGAATCGCGCACGGTGATTTAGCCTTGCGCCGCGACCCCAGTTAGTCGAAGGTTCGTGGCGCACGACATAACTGCCACATCTATGGTCACCGCGACACGACACTGAGAATGACAATCGCTAACACGCCGACAAGCCAATACACAACAGTCTCATTGACATTCCACCGCTTCATCGACTCGTTTCCATTCTTTGATGCCTCATTGCACGTAAACTCTTTCCCACCTCTGCCGGTGCTACTCGTTGACACGGATTGCATCACGGTCTTCCTGTATTCCGAGCTTGCGTGCCAGCGCGTTGATCGTCCACCCTTGCACCAAGAGAGATGCCATCACCATGATGAACGCTACCCCAAAGTAGTAGTGCCCATTCACAACTCCCATCATTGTGGGAATCAGTGCCAAGTAGAGAGGGATCGCTCCTCGCAGTCCCACCCATGCGATAAATGTCTTTTCAC
>JBFWSD010000726.1:0-4459 GCA_050248575.1 Gemmataceae bacterium | reverse complement strand
CCACGCTGTTCGCACCGGGAACTTACGCCGTGGCCATCCGCAAGGGGGACGACGACCTGCTTGCCGCCGTCAACAAGGCCCTCGACGAGATGAAGAAGGACGGCACCCTCGGCGAGATCTATCAGCGCTGGGACGTGTGGAGCGAGCGGCAGCAAGAGATCGGCGTGGCCAAGGGCAAGCAGGTCGAGGTTTCGCCGCTGGCCGCGCCCCATGTGGCGACGCTGTCGAGCAGCCAATCCTGGGACATCTTCAAGGAACTGCTGAAAGGGGCGGGCTACACCCTCTTCCTCACCGCAGCCAGCATGCCGCTGGCGCTGATCCTCGGCCTGGCCCTGGCCCTGATGGTGCGGGCACGCAATCCGCTCGTGTGGCTGCCCGCCGAGATCTACGTGCAGATCGTTCGCGGCACGCCGCTCCTGGTGCAAATCTACGTGATCTTCTTCACGCTGCCATCGATCGGCAAATGGCTGAACCTGGGGGATGCGCTGACGTGGCCCGCGCTGGCGGTGGGCATCCTGTGCTTGAGCGCCAACTACGCCGCCTATGAGGCCGAGATTCATCGTGCCGGGCTGGAAGCCGTCCCCAAGGGGCAGCGCGAGGCCGCCCTCTCCCTCGGCATGACCGAACGCCAGGCTTTCGTCTGGGTCATCTTGCCCCAGAGTTTCCGCATCATCTTGCCCCCCGTGGTCAACGACCTGGTGTCGATGCTCAAGGACAGCTGCCTGGTCAGTACGATTGGCGTGAGCGAACTCCTCTACCGGGCTACTTCCGTGGGCAAATCGACCTTCCGGCTGAGCGAGATGCTGCTGGCCGCCGCAGCCATCTACCTGGTCCTCTCCTGGGCCGCCAGCTATCTCGGCAGGCGACTGGAAATGCGCCTCAAGCAGCGCGGGCTGCCCCACGTTGAATCTTCCGGCGCCAGTCATTGATTGGTTAGCCCGACGCGCCAGCGCGGGAATCCTTACAGGTCGGGCAACACGATCCGGGCAGGCCGTTCCGCGCGGCGGAGGATCGCCTCGGCGCATAGATAACCGCTGCGCACCGCTCCTTCCATCGTGGCGGGCCAGCCCGTCGCGGTCCAGTCGCCCGCCAGGAACAGATTGCCCAGGGGTGTTTCTTGCCCGGGGCGGTAGGCATCCACACCGGGCACGGCACTGAAGGTGGCTGCATGTTCGGTCACCACGCGACAACGCACGACGCGCGTTGACGCGGCGGCGGGCAACAAGCGGGCCAGCTCTTCCTTCACCCGCTCTTCCAGCTCGGCGTGCCCCAGCCCGCGGGCGGCGCTGATGACCACTTGAACGTACTGCACACCCGACTCGTCGCTGCCGCGCTCGAAGACCCATTGCCCCAGCGTGTCGATCAAGACCAGATGGGGCCACTTCAGCACCCGCCCCTCGTACCACAGGTGAACGCTGGCGATCGGTGAGGTCTCGAGCCGACGCAGCCCGGCGAAGCAAGCGTGCTGCTCGATCGTCGCGGCGGGCAACAGGTCCAGCAGTCGTTCGTAGGGTACGGCGGCCGCGTAATGGTCGGCTTGCAATCTTTCCCCTTGCCGCGTTTCGAGGGCGGCAACCTGGCCCGCTGCGACGACGACGCGTTTGATCCCTTCTTGCAGCCGCACGGTCACGCCGTGCTTGTCGAGCCAGGTTTGCAGCTCGTCGCCGTAAAGCCGGCCCAGCGGCACGGCGGGCACCTCCACCTGGAAACCGCGGCGATGCCCCAGAAAGGCATCGACGAAGACCTTGCGGGCGTAGCGCACCCCGAGGCGATCGACGGTCTCGTTGAGGGCACTCGTCAGGATCAGGCCCCAGAAGCGGGCCATGGTGCGCGGCGTCTGCCGATGCGCTTCCAGCCAGCCGCGCAAGGGGGGATCGGCGTCGCGCGGCATCCGTTTGAGCGCGGCCAGCCCCCAGGCGATGCGCGCTTTTTCGCCCGCGGTCAGGTAATGCGCTGAAAGAAAGCTACGGGCCAGGTGCAAGGGAGCGGGCAGCGGATCGGCGCGCAGCCTGCTCACGCGGCCATCCGGCGTCATGAAGTAAAGACACTCTTGCGGTTGCAGGAAGTGGCGGACGCCGACGCTCTGGAAGAAGTGGGCCAGGTTGGTGCAGCAGCCCATGCTGACGTGCTGGCAGTTGTCGACAAGCTGCCCGCTGGGTGCATCGGTGAAGGAAGAGGCGCGGCCCCCCAGGCGCTGGCGGGCTTCGAGCAAGGTGACCCGGCAGCCGCGTGCCGCCAGCGCGGTGGCCGCCGCCAGCCCGGCCAGCCCGCCCCCCACAATCAATACCGATGGAGATGATGACATCGCGATGCGTTGTTCAACCGGTCAGCAATCCCCAGCGCACGGGCAGCGCTTGCAGGGCCAGTCCGAGCTTGTGCCAGCGGCTCAAGCGCACGCGGCTGGTGAAGACGTCGTAGCCGCGCCGTTCAATCTCTTCGAGCAGGCCGCGATAGGTGCGCGACATGACCAGGAAGATGGCCCGCCCGGAAGCATCGAGGTGGCGGGTGAGGGGCGCCGAGCGCTCGTAATAGTCCTTGGCCCGTTCCACCTGGTAGCGCATGAGTTCGCGAAAGGCATCGTTGCGCAGCCCGGCGCGCAGGTCTTCTTCGCGGTAGCCGAAGCGGGCCAGGTCCTCGGCGGGCAGGTAGACGCGGTCGCGGCCCGCGTCTTCGGCCAGGTCGCGCAAGATGTTGGTGAGCTGAAACGCGATGCCCGCGCTTTCGGCGTAACGGCAAGCTTCAGCGCCGGTGAAGCCCCAGATGTGAATGCACGACAGCCCGACCGCGGCGGCCACGCGGTAGCAGTAACGATACAGCTCGTCAAAGGTCTGGTAGCGCGACTGCTCCAGGTCCATGGCCACGCCGTCGAGCACGTCGTCGAGATAGCGGCGCGGAATGCGATAGTGGTCCACGATATCGTGCAGGGCCGCATGCAGCGGATGCTGGTAGCTGGCTTCGAGGGCGCGATCGAGCTGCCCGCGCCAGTCGGCCAGCAGCGTGCGCTTGACGTCGATTTCTTGCGGGCCGTCGGTGAGATCATCGGTGATGCGGAAGAAAGCGTAGAGGGCACACATGGCCCGCCGCTTCGGGGCGGGCAACACCCGGAAGGCATGAAAGAAGTTGCCCGCCTGCTGCCGCGCCAGTCGTTCGCAGTAGGTGTAAGATTGCGAGAGCTCGGACATCATGTCTCACTCGATCAGGGCCAGGGGCGGAGCGTCCGGACGCGATTCCAGGCCGCCGTGCCGATGAGGGCAACCTTCTCCCATTTGCTCAACACCGGCCGACGCAGCCACACATTGTAGCCGATGCTTTCGATCTTGCGAAGGATTCTCAGCCCGCCCGTCACGAACAGCTCGAGCGTGGGCCGATACTCCTCCGGCAACTCGTCGAGCAACGGCATGCCGCGGTAGAAGAGGTCGCGGGCCCGCTCCACCTCGAAACACATCAGCTCGCGAAACTCCGGCGTGAAGCGGCGCGCGTGCAAATCCTCCTCGCCATAACCGAAGGCACGCAGATCTTCAACGGGCAGATAAACCCGGCCAATGTCCAGATCGCGGGCCACATCCTGCCAGAAGTTGGTCAACTGCAGCGCCGTGCAGATCTGATCCGACCAGGCCCCCTTCGCCTCGTCATGCGTCTCGAAGAGATAGAGTACGAGCCGCCCGACCGGATTGGCCGAGTGCTTGCAGTAGCCCAGCAACTGTTCGTAGCCCTGGTAACGCTTGACGAGCTGGTCCTGCTCGAAGGCGAAGAGGAGATCGAGGAAGGGCCCGCGCGGGATGCGGAAGCGGGCAATCGTATCCTGCAAGGCCACCATCACGGGATGGCACGCTTCACCCGCGTAGCAGCGCAGCAACTCGCCACGCCACCAGCGCAGCAATTCGAGCGCGTGCTTGCCGCCGCCCGCCTCGTCGGCGAGGTCGTCGGCCCAGCGGCAGTACGCGTAGACGTTGTGGAAGTGCCGCACCAGCCGGCGGGGCAAGAGCACCGACGCCACGCTGAAGTTCTCGTAGTGCGTCCGCGCCAGGCGGCTGCAATAGGATTGCGCCTCGACACGGCCCACCGGCGCGTAATGTCGCGCCGGGCCATAGCGTGCCAGCTCGATGGCAAAGGCCTGGGACATGCTTGCCTGCTCAGGTTACTGCCGCCGCTTCCGGTTCGCGCTCGACGTCGATGCGATAGTCGAAACCGTGCTGGGTCAGGTTCGGGCTGTAGTATCGATCGCGCGGCATGCGTACTTTCCACAGCTCGTGGAAGGCGTGCAGCTCGTGATCGAACACGCCCGGCTTGGTCAACGACTCGTGATGATACAGCTTGGCATACGGAGTGAACACCAGGCGCTTGCCCTTTTCGAGCAGGCGCAGGCAGTAATCGACGTCGCTGTAGTTGAGATCGAGGTCGGCGAGGAAGCCCCCCAGCCCCTGGAAGAGTTCGCGGCGCGTCATCAGGCAGGCGCCGG
>JBFWSD010000725.1:0-4476 GCA_050248575.1 Gemmataceae bacterium | reverse complement strand
GCGCCACCCGCCCGGTGCCCACGATGATCGAGTAAGTCTGGTTGTAGCCCCGGCTACGCAAGCGGCGGATCAGGGCCCAGCTCAGCTGCCGTTGCACCAGCACGCCCACCGCCGCCAGGACCGTGAACAGCATCATCGTCAAGCGCGAATCGTACGGATCGTGCAGATAGAACGAGGTCGACATGACCAGCAGGGACAGGAGCGCGGTCCCCTTGAGCACGCAGAGGATTTCCTCGCGAAAGCGGCGCAGGCGATGGATCTCGTATTGCCCGGTGACCCGGTAAGCGATGGCCGCCAGGATCAAGACAAGGGGAGTTTGCCGCAAGCACAAGTAGAAATCGGGCGGATCGTTCCAGAGGGGAATCAGCCCTGACTGGACGCGCAAGGAGTAGGCCCCCAGCCAGGCCAGCGCGGTGACCACCAGGTCCCAGATGAGAAACCAGACGCAGAGAATCTGACTTTGGCGCTTGAGCATCGGTCCCATCCTTGGGTCACGAGCGGGCTTCCGTATTCCTCTGGCTCAGCATCCTCAGTATGTATCAGCAAGCGTAAAACCCTGTCAAGATGGGTCAGGGCCGGAGCGAGCGCTCTGGAAGATTACACTTCACACAGAATACGCTTGAAATCCCCCGGTGCCAGCCGCTAGGGTAAAGGCAGACTCGCCGAGAGGTTACGTGACAGCTTATTCCGCTGCCACTCCAAATAAGCCCCGTTGTTGGCTGACAGAGCCCCCAGTCTTCAGGGGGCGTCGACTTCGCACCCTCGGAGGTATGCACCATGGCTACCGTGAGCGAGATCCTCGCCAAGAAAGGAAACCAAGTCGAGACGATCGGGCCGGAGGCGACCGCCTACGACGCGGCCCGCCGCATGACCGAGCGCAAGATCGGCTGCCTGGTCGTCACGGAGGGGGACAAGGTCTGCGGCATCGTCAGCGAGCGCGACGTGTTGCAAAAACTGGTCGCAGAAAAGCGCAGCGCCGAACAGACACCGGTGCGCGACATCATGACTGCCCAGGTGCGCTGCTGCCGCGCAGACACCTCGGTCGACGAGATTCGCTACGTGATGATGGACCGCCGCATCCGCCACCTGCCCGTGATCGACGAGGGCGAAAAGCTGGTTGGTATCGTCTCTATCGGCGATGCCAACGCCATGGACGCGCACAGCAAGGAACAGACGATTCACCTGATGCAGGAATACATCTACGGCCACACGCTGCAGGCGCCGGTGACCGGATAACGCGGGTCGTTGCCGGAAGGGCCGACGAAGTCGATGGCTTCGTAGTACGTCGGCGAGGGGCAGGTCTATCTCGATCTCGCTCAACGGAACGACAGCGTCCAGCACTTCGTAAACTTCGCGCACGAAGGCCTACTCAGTCCGGCGAAAGGCCACCGGTGCCGGCAAGCAGCCGCTCTCATGACATCGGTTCTCACCGGGAACGTCGCACTGACTTGATCACCACATCGTTGACAGGCACGTTTTGGTGAATGCCGCTGCTGCCGGTCGGCACGTTGACGATGGTGTCGACCACATCCATACCGGACACCACTTTGCCAAACACACAATAGCCCGCCTTGTCGGCGGCCTTGGCCCGGTCGAGGAAAGCGTTGTCCTTGACATTGATGAAAAACTGGCACTCGCCGCTATCGGGATCGGCCTTGCGGGCGACCGCGATGGTGCCACGGGCATTCAACAGACCGTTGGCCGCCTCGTTCCTGATCGGATCGCGCGTGGCTGGCTTCTCTTTCATCCCGGGCTGAAAGCCGCCACCCTGGATCATGAAGTTCGGAATCACTCGATGGAAAATCATGCCGTCGTAGAATCGGCCATCCACGTAAGCGAGAAAGTTCTCCACTGTTTTGGGGGACTTGTCGGCAAAAAGCTCGATCTTGATGGTACCGTGATTGGTTTCGATCACGACGAACTTGCCGCCGGGCATTGCTTCTTCCGGCAAGGGCACGGCGTGCGAAGATACCGTCACTACCAGGATTGCTAGACTTGCCAGCAAGAGCACTCGCTTCATGGCTACCCTCCCATTCGGAAGCTCATTCACTCCATGAGATAGACGAGGTGGAAGGGCTGCTGGATGGGCGTTTTCAGCCCTCCAGCCGCGGCGGGTGGATCGGCGAAGCGACCTTCACCGACCCACCTGCCGGGTGCCGTATCACTGCTTCTCGCGGCGAATCGACTTGATGACAACGTCCTTGACGGGAACGTCGCCATGACCGCCGCGGTTGGCCGTCTTCACGTTGCGGATCTTGTCGATCACGTCCATGCCTGCAACAACTTTGCCGAACACGCAGTAGCCGACGCCGTCAGCCGCCTTGGCCCGGTCGAGGCCGGCGTTATCGACGACGTTGACATAGAACTGCGCCGTCGCGCTGTCGGGCTGCCCGGTCCGGGCCATCGCGATCGTGCCTCGCGCATTGGACAGGCCATTGGTCGATTCATTCTTGATCGGCGCCTTGGTCTTCTTTTGCTTCATGCCGGGCTCGAAGCCGCCCCCCTGGACCATGAAGTTGGGAATGACGCGGTGGAAGATGAGCCCGTCGTAGAATTTGTCGTCCACGTAGCCCAGGAAGTTCTTGACGGTGATCGGGGCCTTGTCGGCAAAGAGCTCGATCTTGACCGTGCCCATGTCGGTTTCCATCACGACGACGGGGTTGTCCGCCCCCTGCACCGGGACCGCAGCCACCATGAGGGCCGCCATCACAAGCAAGATTACGCGCTTCACGTGATTCTCCTTACTGTGAGTGAGAGTCTGCTCCGCTCTACCCGCGACGCTGCCAGCAGCGTCCACCCAGCATTGTACTAGGCTGACGGCTGCGGGCACGGATTGCAAGGGCTACTTTACCCGAAAATAACAGACGTCGGCCCGCCGCCGGGGTAATGTAACAAACGGGAAAAACGGGTTCCTTGTCCTCTGAGGTGCGACCATGTCCTTGTCGACTTCCATGACACTCCTTGCCATTCTCGCCCTTGGACTCTCCACGCTGGCGGCCGACGAACCCATCGTCCCCGAAGACGCCAAGCTCGAAAAGCTCTGGGCCGAGGGCGAGTTCACCGAGGGCCCAGCTCAGGGGCCGGACGGTTGCATTTACTTCTCCGACATCGGCACTCGCCTCATGAAGTTCGATCCGGCCACCGGCAAGACCACGGTGTTCCGTTCGCCGAGTGGGCGCTCCAACGGGCTGGATTTCGACGCCGCGGGCCGGCTCGTCGCCGCCGAAGGGGCCAACAAGGGGGGCAATCGCCGCGTCACCCGTACCGAGAAAAATGGCAAGATCACGGTCCTGGCCGACAAGTTCGACGGCAAGGCCTTCAACTCTCCCAACGATCTCACCATCGACAAGACGGGCCGCATCTTCTTCTCCGATCCACGCTACGTCGGCGACGAGCCGCGCGAGCTCGATCACGAATCGGTCTATCGCATCGATGCCGACGGCAAGATCAGCCGCATCATCACTGACGTGACGAAGCCCAATGGGCTGGCCCTGTCACCGGACATGAAGACCCTCTATGTCGCCGAGAGCAACCACTCGGGCAAGCGTCAGCTCCGCGCCTATCCTCTCAAGGAAGACGGCACCGTTGGCGCAATGAAGGTCTTGCACGACTTCGGCGAGAAGCGCGGCGTCGATGGCATGTCGGTCGACGAAGCGGGCAGGATCTTTGCGACCGCCGGCACGGGCAAGGAGACCGGCGTGTACATCTTCAGCCCGGCGGGCAAGCAACTCGGCTTCATCCCGACGCCGGAGACGGCCACTAACTGCGTATTCGCCGGGCCGGATCGGAACTTGCTGTACATCACGGCGGGCAAGTCGCTGTACCGGATCAAAACGAACACACGCGGCTTCGCGATCTACTGGCCGAAGTGAGCGCGCCGGGATTTTTCGGCCTGACAGTTGAACTTCGGCCCGGGACTGCTACACTCCGACTCCAGTCGAAGAGATAGAACCGCTGCTAGGCCTACAAGGAGACAATCATGTCGATGTTCATCGGCGAAGCGCTGGCGGGTGAAGGCAATGAAGTGGCACACATTGACTTGCTGATCGGCTCGAAGGACGGCCCGGTGGGAACGGCGTTTGCCAACTCGCTAGCCAGCCAGAAGCAAGGTCACTCGAACCTGCTGGCGGTATTGACGCCGAACCTGATCTGCAAACCGGCCACCGTGCTGATCACCAAGGTGACCATCAAGGGCGCCAAGCAGGCGGTGCAGATGTTCGGGCCGGCTCAGGCCGCCGTGGCCAAGGCCGTGGCCGATTCCGTTGCCGCCGGCGTCATCCCCAAGGACAAGGTCGACGATTACGTCATCGTTTGCGGCGTCTTCATCCACTGGGAAGCCAGCGACGACAACAAGATCTACCAGTACAACTACGAAGCCACCAAGCTGTCGATCCAGCGGGCCATGAAGGGCGAGCCCAAGATCGACGAGATCCTCTCCAAGAAGGATTCGGCCAAGCACCCGTTCTCACCCAAGTG
>JBFWSD010000724.1:0-4478 GCA_050248575.1 Gemmataceae bacterium | reverse complement strand
GCGAGCGCGAGATCGCCACGCTGCGTGCCTTCAACAAGCTGCTGTGGCTGCAAAACGACTTGATCACGCGGCACTACCAGGCCAGGAACTGAGGGGCTATCCCGATACATTCAGTAGCCCGGCTTCTTGGATTCTCGGGAGCGAGAGAATCGCGGAATCGGCAGAAGCCGGGCTTCTTCTGCCGCTTTCCGGACAGGAACTGACCCGTGGCATTCAAAGCACCACACGCTCGAGACGCAGGGCCTCTCCCACCGACCAGGCCTGGAACGGGCAGCCGTGCGGCGCGTGGGGCTCATCGCCATCGTGAATCTCGGCCAGATGGCCGAGGCCATATTCATCGAGACCCGCCAGCATGGGTTCGAGGAAACGCTGGCGGGCTTCTTTCTTCAGCTTGGCCGTCTTGCCGTGGACGTGCAGCCACGCATCGACGAACGGCCCCAGCAGCCAGGGCCACACCGTACCTTGATGGTAGGCGTGATCGCGTTCGTGGCGGCCGCCCGTGTATTGACCGCAATAGCCTGGGCTGCCCGGCGCCAGCGTGCGCAGCCCGCGCGGCGTCCATAGCTTTTCCTCGACCACTTGGAGCACGCGCGCGGCTTGCTCCTTTTCGACGAGAGCTATGGGCAACCCGCCCACCGCGAAGATCTGGTTGGGACGGATCGAACTGTCGTTGCCCGCTTCGCCGTCGATCACGTCGAAGAGGCAGCCCGCCTCTTCGTTCCAGAAACGGGCCCGGAAGGAGGCCAGCCCTTGTTCAAGCAACCGGGCACATTCTTCACAGCTGCGGCGCGTCCACAGAGCGTTGAGCCAGAGCGCCTGGATCTCGACGGGCTTGCCGATCCGCGGCGTGACGACGTGGCCGTCGACGCACGCATCCATCCAGGTGAGGGCCACGCCGGGCTGCCCGGCGCGGAGCAATCCATCCTCGTCGACCTTGATGCCGAAGCGCGTCCCTTGCCGGTAGCCCGCCAGCAGGGCATCGACGGCCTTTTCGAGTGCAATCTGTTCGGCCTTCTTCGGTTTCTTTTTCTTGCGCTTGAGTGCTTCGAAGTAATCGTGGACGGCGATGATGAACCAGAGCGAGGCGTCCACCGAGTTGTATTCCGGGGCCGTGCCCTGATCGGGAAAGCGATTGGGCAACATCCCCTGGGAAACCGCTTCTTCGCTCCAGGTGAGGAGGATGTCGCGGGCCAGGTCGAGCTTGTCGGCGGCCAGGCACAGGCCGCGCAGGGCGATGAAGGTATCGCGGCCCCAGTCGGTAAACCAGGGGTAGCCCGCCACGATCGTCGAGCCCGCGCCGCGAGCCACCAGATACGCGTCGGCCGCCTTGAGGAGCGGCTCCTTCAGCTTGTTGCGGCGCGTTTTCTCGGCAGTGCGATGCTTCTTGGCCGCGGCCGGCGCCGTCGTCTTGGCGGGCAACAACTCCTTCGTGTGCCCTTCGACGCCAAGGATGAGGGCGGCCTCGCCCTTCGACAGATTGAAGCGAAACGCGCCCGGCGTCGCCAGGTCCTCGACGTGATCCAGTCCGCGTTCCTGTTCTACTTCGTAGAGGAAGTTGCGGTACCAGTCGGGGGCGGCTGCGTACTCGCCGTTGTGTGCGGCGACGATGCCGGCCACGCCGTCGTAGGGCCGCCAGATCAGCTTGCCCGCGTGCTCTTCGGGCTCGAAGCGAAACGCGGGATTCTCGTGCTGCAAGCTGTGATAATCGCGGCCCGACAGGAACGGCTTGACCACGAGACTGACGTTGGCCTTCTTGCGGCCCGCGATCTTCCAGGTGAGGATGACGCCGGGCATGCCCTTGCGCACGGTCAGTTCGTGTTCGATGCGCAAGCCGCTTTCGAGCTGATAGGTCCACTTCGGCCACGGCGCGGCATCGAAGGATTGCAAGCGGCTGCCCCCGTCGGGCGCGGTGGTATCAGGCGCGTAGCGCTGCGACGTGAGGGCATACTGCCCGTCGGGAGTCTCGATCCAGGCATCGAAGCCATTGACCAGCACCACGCGACCAGTGGGCGGCGTGGTGGCCGCAAGCAGCAAGGCATGATAGCGGCGCGTCCTTGGCCCGGTAGCCGTGCCCGAGGCAAACCCGCCCAGCCCGTCGGCTTCCAGCCATTCATCCGTTTGCTTCATGATGCTGATCCTGTTTCGCTGCCGGTCCCGCGGTTGCTATATGGCGACAGTGGCCAGTGGCCAGTGGTCTATGGTCTGTGGCCACGCTGCCGGCACCTGACGAAGTTCAATTCGTTTCGCGTGACTAGGCTCCCTTGACGATGCGCCAGATAGGCGGGATTGCCAGGGAAATGAAGCCTGCCACCGCCGCGCCGGAAAGGCCAAGCAGCACGGGGTCAGCCGCTGGACTGACCAGTTGCCACGAGATTACGTAGGACTTGAAAGTGTGATTGCCCTCACCGAGTTCCCGGCGAACCAGGAAGCCGGTGTTAATCGAGGCGGCCAGGACGCCGGCCACCGCGCCAGCGGGCAGCCCGGTGCTCAGCTGCCCCAACCAGACTGGAAAGTGGCATGCCACTGCCACTCCGGCAAGGACGATGGCGATCGGCAAGCTGACAACCACACCCAGAATCAGGGCCGCGCACAACGCGTCAATCCAGCTCTCATCAGGCGTAGCAAACGGATCGCCAGATTCGCGAATGTCCAGCGGCGCGCTGCGCGTGGCCTTCCCATCAACGAGCTTCTGGCCCGTGCCCACGCGCACGGCCTCAAGGGTCGGGCAGACGAACGCACCGATGCCGATTCCCAGTAGCGCCAGCCGAAAGAACCGACCCCATTGGGTTGAGCGCTCGTGCATGGCTCGATCCAGTGAAGCTGAGTCCCGTTGAATAAAGTCATCGTTCCGCGTTCGGAATTCTGCATTGAATGTAACGGTGCCAGGCGAGGCCGTCTTCCAGCTCCTCTTGCCCGGCGAACTCGAGATGCAGGACGCGGCGATGTTCGGCGTGCCCGGGCTGCGAGGCCGCGCTGGCATGCGCCACCAGCGGGCGGATGGCCAGCACGTCGCCGCGCGCGACCTCGATGTTCACGCGCTTCGTCTCGTCGATCACGAGTTGCTTGCCCGTTGTGTGCGAGCCGGGCAGCACGATCATTGGCCCGTTGGCGGCGGTCACGTCATCGAGATGAATCCGCAGCGTCAGCATCTGCTCGAGCAACTCGACCGGGGCTTCCACATGGGGCACGCCCGCCTTCACGGTCGGCTTGGTGAAACGCGCGGAGGGCCGCCGTTCGCGCACCGCGATCGTCAAGTCTTTGTGCCAGGGAAGCGACCAGGTTTCCTCGTGCTTGTCGAAGTAGAGCGCACGGACCAGCCCGAAACGCCGGCTTAGGGCCTGATGCAACAGCTCGGGCAGTGGCGGCCGCTGCCAGTGCTTTGCCACCGCGGGCCACAGATCGAGCAGATTGCGCGCACCGTAAATGCCGTTACCACGGCAGAGCAAAGAACGGGCCGCTTCCGGCCGGGCCAAGACGGCTGCACTCTCCGCGATCAGTTCTCTGACTTCGGCGGCCGTGAACGCGCCGGGCACGATGACGTAGCCCGCGCGGTCGATGGCTTCGAGATCCGTTGCCCTGCGGCTCAGCTTCATCCCAGTTCCACTCAGGGTTTTTACGGCTACTTTTGCCCCATCTTGCTTCGTTTCCGCAAACTCGACAAGAGTATCTGCACGATTGGTCTTCAAACCGATCAGCTAACCCGCTACCATGCTGCTTTCCAACACGATGAGGAGAAAGAATGAATTCGGCACTGCAGGAGCAGATCGAGGCGCTGGCAAACGAGTTCAAGCAGGCAACCATGCCTGACAAGTGCAAGGCGACGGCCGCCTGGTGCCTCGGGCAGTTGCCGAGTCTGTATCGCGACTTCTACGAAACCAGCGAGAGCCGCCACGTCGAGCAGATCGCCCACCTGGTTGGCGGCATGGTCAAGGAGTTTCAGGCGGCCACTGACTGCGAGGATGCCAAGCAGTTTGCGGCCACCGTCCCCGACCGTTTCTCTTCTCTTCATGAAGAATACGGGCTGCCGCGCTTGAAGCTCAAGCTGTCCAGCCCGACGCCGACCCGATCACGCAAGGCCAGCTGAGTCATTGCCTGTCGAGCGTGCCCATGAACATCGAGCGCTATCCGGGCAACGCGCCGGGCCGCAGCCGCGCGGTTGCTTATCAAGACCTCGTCTTTGCCGTCGCCACCGCGGCCAGCGCCGGGCCATCCGTGCGCGAGCAAACCAAGCAAGCGCTGGCGAAGATTGATGACAGCCTTCTCGAAGCGGGCTCCGACAAGACACGTCTCCTTTCCGCCACCGTCTACCTGACCGCCATCAGCCACAAGGCAGAGATGGACGAGGTGTGGAACGAGTGGATCGGCCCGGAACACTGGCCCCAGCGCGCCTGCGTGGCGGTCGGCCTCTCTCCCGACACGCTGGTCGAGATCGTTGTGACCGCGGCGCGAAAATAGCTGAAGCAATCCGGTTTCTTGTG
>JBFWSD010000723.1:0-4480 GCA_050248575.1 Gemmataceae bacterium | reverse complement strand
ATCTTGATGTAGAACGTGTTCCACTCGCCGGGCTTGTTGTCGGCAACGACCAGGGGCACCTTGCCAGGTGCGCCGCCCGGGTTGTTCCACAGCCCGCCCGAACCTTCCTTGTTGTCCCAGATTTGCACTTGCGGGCGGCCGCGCAAGTAAATGCCGGAGTCGCCACCCTTGTTGATCTTCCAGTCGACGTAGAGCTCGAAGTCCTTGTAGTTCTTATCGGTCTTGAGATTGCTGCCCCCCTTGCCGGTGTAGTAGATGATGCCGTCCTTGGCTTGCCAGGAGGCGGCCTGCTTCTCGGCGTCTTTCCAGCCCGTCAGGTCCTTGCCGTTGAAGAGCGCGGTGAAGCCCGCCGGCGGTTTGCGCGTGCCGTCGTCGTCGGCGGCTTGAACCAGGCCGAAGGCGGCCACGATGACCAGTGCGGTCACGATGCGTTTCATGATCTTCTCCTCGGGTGTGTAGGTGGGGCAGGATGGATGGACGTGCCCGATTGTCGGAAACTTCCCGGCCCGCCGCAAGCACTGCGCGAAAAATAATCCGCTCGCGAACCGTTTGCCATCACCTTCGTATAAAGGGCAGATGAACGGTAGCACTTCAGTGCTGCCACGGAACAGAGTGGTCCAGTCGGACCAGCGAAACAACCTTGCGAGCCAATCGAGCTCCCGCCGGTGGCCGGGTAACTGCGAAGCGGTGTCCCGGTGTTTCCCTTCGTGCGCCCGGCCACCTTCTTTCACTTCGGCGGGGCACGTGCGATGCGAGCGCACGTGCCCCGCACCACCTCATTGGAAGCAGCGAAAACCCCAACGGATCATGATTGCACGGTACCGGGGCTACTTCCCGAGCCCCTTCAGATCGTGGACGATTTTCTTGGCGTCTTCCTCGGAGAGGAGAAAGACCGCCCCCGACTTGTCGTCGGGCAGCCTGGCATAGTAGCGCTGCGAGTCCCCTTCGCGACGGCCAATGTGCAGCACGCGGCGGTCTTTCTGCCCCACGGCCACTTCGAGCACCAGCTCGGGCGGATCGAGGCCGTAGAGCTTGGGGTCGGCGTCCTTGTCGGCGATGAAGCGTTCGATCTTCAGCCGCGCCAGGGCATCCAGGAGCGTGTTGATCTTGCCGGCATCGATCATCGCATCGGGCTGCTCCTTGGCCAGCCAGCGCTCGCCCAGCTTGAGCAGCAGGAACGGATTCTCGCGATAGTCGAAGCGAATGGCCTGTGCCTGCACGGCATCGAAGCTGGGCCACGGCGTGCGATTACGATACTCGGCAAGCAGCTGCCCGGTGAGCTTGGGGCTGAGCAGAAAGACAACGCTGTCGCCGGCGAGACGGGCATGTCGCCGCGCCGGATCCTTCTCGTCGGGTTTGCCGACCAAGAGATCGAGCACGACCTTGTCGCCGTCGAGGAACTGCCAGCGTGCCTCGGGCCTGTCCAGCCCGTAGAGCTCATCGACGGCCTTCTCGGCGACCAGTTCATCGGCGCGCAGACGGGCCAGCGCGTTGAGCAGATCCTCGAGGCCAAGTTGCTCTGCCTTGTCGCTGGTGGGCTGGGTCAGCTTCCAGGTGCCGTCGAGCTTGGCGAAGGTGGCCTTGCGCGGCCCGCGTTCGAGCTTGGCCTGGTCCGCGTCGCTGAAGCGGGCAATCGCCTTGTCGCGGAACTTGAGCGGCGCTGCCAGCAAGCGGTCCGCAAGCGCTTGCGAGATGACGCCGACCGACCTGGCTCCCTCGGCCTGCACGAAGCGGCCCGCCACGCCGTCGATCTTGGTTTCCTTGCCGATCTTGAGCGCGATCGGTTTCTGCTTCTTGTCTTCGAAGGTGAGCGTGAGCTCGGCGGCGGGCGTGTCGAGCCCGTAGGGGGCGAGATTCGCCGGCTGATAGGCAGCCACCTCGAGGGCACGCAGCCCGCTCAGTTGCCGGAGCAGTTGAAGCATGCCCTGGGCGTCGGCCTTTTTTTCATCGGGCTTGGCGACCTGCCAGGCATCGTCGTTGCGGACCAACTCGAGGTCGTTGCCCGGCTGCTTGCGCTCGACGCGGGCCACCTTCTCGGCATTGAAGCTGAGGATGCTGCGATCGGCATAGCCCAGCGGAGCCCGCATGAGCTCGCCGACGCTGAGTTGCCCGAGCACGAAGATGCCCTGTCCCCCTTCGAGCATGGCAAAGCGCTCGTTGATGTCCTTGTCTGCTTGCTTGCCGATGAACAAGACGCGGCGCTCGAGCGATTTGCCCGGCATGAGAAAGGGCAACGCGGCCAGCCCGCCCAGTCCGCCGCGCCCAAACAGGTCGGCGGCTTGCTGGCCGGGATCGGTGACGGCCCCTTCCTCTTGCAAGGATAGCGTCACCACGGCGGCCGGCGTGTCGAGGCCGTACTTGGCGCGATCGAGCTTGGCCCCGAAGGCCACGTAACGCTGGGCATGAAGGTTGGTGCAGAGGTCGAGCAACTCGGTCATCACGAGTGGGTCGGCCTGGAAGGACTGCATGCCCGTTTCGGCGGTCCAGCCCTCACCCGTGCGGGCAAGGGTCAGGTTCTGCTTGCCCTCTTGACGGCGGATGGAAGCGATGCGCGCCGCCGGCACTGAAAGCACGTTGCGGTCGAGCAAGTCGAGGGCACCCCGCTCCAGGGTATCGATGGTGCTGGCCGTCAGCACGAAGACGGCGTCGCGGCCCGCCAGGCGGGCAAACCGCGATGAAGATTCCTTCGTGACGGGCTTGCCGACGAGCAAGACGTGCGCATCCGAAACGGGCACGAAGGGCACAGCGCTCAACGGCAAGCTGCCCGTGGCCAGGAAGCCGCCGGCGCGGGCCATGATCGACCGGCGCGAAGGCGTGGCCTCGGGCGGCGACACCTCGAGCTTGAGGAAGGGCTGATCGAGGCCATACTTGCTCAGATCGTTCGCGGCCACCGCCACGTATTTCTCACAACGCAGCTTGCTCAGGTCGTCGAGCAAGACTTTCATGGTGGCATTCATGGCGGCTGCCTGGAAGGGCTGGACGATCGACCAGCCCCCGGCGCCGCGCACGAGCTTGAACGCCGAGCCCTGACGATCGAGCTCCACGCGGGCAATCTCTTCCGGCTTCAGCTGCCACAGCTCGAGCGGCATCAGCGCCAGGGCACTCTGGTCGAGCAGATTGCGGAGGTCTTCCTTGACGGCGAAGACGGCCTCGTCCCCCTCGAGCTTGGCGAAGTATTCGGACTTGCCCGCACGTTTTTTGCCCAGCAACAGCGTGCGCGATTTGCCGTCCTTGAAGGTGACGCTGGCAGTTAGCTCCGGCCTGGCCAGGCCGAACTTGTCGGCAAGTTCCTCTTTGGACGGTGCAGCCGCGACATACTCGGCGGCCTCCAGTCCGCTCAGTTCAGCGGTGAGCTGGGCCGCCTTGGCGTCGTCGATGTCGGCCGTGGCGGGCTGTACGAGCTGCCAGCCAAAGCCGGCCCGCGCCAGCGCGAAGATCTCGTCGCCGTGCTGGATCTTGATGCTTGCCAGCGGCCCGCCGTCGAGCACCTTGCGGCTGCGATAGGCCAGCGCCGGCCGCGCGAACGACGCCTGCAGGGAATCGGCCACCTGGTTGATGCGCGGCCAGCCGTTGACGCGCACGCTCAGCTTCTTGGTGTCGGTGTCGTCCTTGCCGATCTGGAACGTGAAGGTTTCCTTCTTCTTGGTTGCCCTGGCTCCTTCGCCCTCGGATTTCTCGATGTCGACGGTGATGGTGCCCGCGGCGGGGTCGAGGCCATACTTCGCCAGGTCCTTGGTGTCGATGATGTCGTCGCCGCGCGCTTCCAGACGCGCCAGTGCATCGAGCAGTTCCATGACGCGTTCCGTCTCCGCTGGTTTTTGATACGGGCGATCGAGCTGCCACTTGTCGTCTTCCTTGACCAGGGCAATCGTCTCCTCGCCGCGCTTGATCTCGATGCGGGTGGCCTGAGCGCTGTCAAAGCGGGCCAGCCGCGGATCGCGCAGGTCGGCAGCCTTCACGAACAAGGTGTCGAGCTGGTCTTGCTTGACCTCGAAGATGGTGTCGCTGCCCGCCAGCTGTGCGAAGTGGAAGATCTCTTCGATCTCCTGGGGCACCGGTACCATGATGCCTTGCTGCGGGATGGGCTGCATGCGCGTGACGATTCGCTTGCGGCGGGCCGACTCCTTGCCGATCTTGAGCGTGAGCGTCTTGCCCTGCGGCGTGGTCACGGCCAGTGTGCGGGCGGGCTCAGCCAGGCCACACTCGGCGGCCGTCCGGCCCCGCACGAAGCGTTCGGCCCAGATTTCCGGAACCACGGTGAGCAGGCTGCGCAGCTTGACCGGATCGACCCGGTCGCGCACGGGTTCTTGCATGCTCCAGTTCGTCTTGTCGGCGTTGCGTTCCAGGGCGAAGCTGCCCTGATCGCTCTTGATGCTCAGCCGCGACCCATTGAGCAGATCGGCCTTGCTCGGCGCGTCTGCCAGGGCCAGTCGTTCCACGGGAAAGAGCTTCCGTTCCTGATAATACTCCACGGGCCGGT
>JBFWSD010000722.1:0-4483 GCA_050248575.1 Gemmataceae bacterium | reverse complement strand
CGCGGCGAGCGCGCAGAGCCGGCCCCGTATTCATTTCAGGACCTCGAACAGTTCTATGTGATCTGCACGCGCTTGCTGGGCGCCGAGCCCATGCCGGGCAGCGTGGTTGCTCAGAGTGTCAGCGACTTCCAGTTGACGGCCCGCTTTCCCGCCGCGCCTGGTGAACTGCCGACACTTCACTTTCGCCGCCTGAACTCGGCAGCGCGCGTCACGCGATTGACCGCCGAGGAACAGGGGCTGTTTGTCCGACTGGTCAAGGTCTGGCATGCCACCGGGCTCGACGCGAGCGGCGCGCCGGCGGGCTTGCATCTTTGTGCCGAGCAGGTCGTCGCTGAAGCCGCGCGGGCGGCCGGAATCACTCGTGGGGACGCCGAACGGGAGCGCATCGTGGCTGCCCTGGTGGCCGAGTATGCCACGACAATCCCACTCGTGCCACGGCGCAAGCCGGCCCGGCCCGAGACCGGGGGCAAGAGTTTTGCCGACCTGATCGACTACCTGGCAGCCCGGTTTGTTCGCATCGTGGACCCGAAGAAGGTGAGCCGGGAAGACCCGGCGGCCCTGCGGGAAGCACGGCTGCTGGTGGAGCAACTGCTGGACCGAGAAAACGCCCTGCTCAACCGCATGGAACGCGAACGGGCCATTGATGACGTGATGGACGTGCTCTTCGGTTTCGGTCCGCTCGAAATGTTGCTTCGTTTCGATCGCGTAGAAGAGATCGAGATCAGTGGCCCGCAGCAGATCAAGATCCGGCCCGAGCCCGCAGCCGAGAACATCGGCAATTTCCACTTTCGCGATCTGCACCAGCTCAACCTGATCAGCGACCGCCTCAGCGGCGGCGAGCCCGCGCCGGGCAGCGTGGTGGAACGCGAGGTCTACAATTTCTGGATGAAGGCGCAATTCCCGCCATCCCGGCTGCAGGCTCCCACGCTGCATTTCCGCCGCTTGCGGCCAGACGGCCCGCCGCCGCCGGTGATGCGGGCGCCACGGCTGCCTGCCGCGGAGCAACGGCTGCTGGTTCGCTTTGTGCAGCTCTGCCATCTGGCTCGACTGGACAAGCAATCGGACGAGCGCGAACTTCGTCGACTTGCGGCGCAGGCTGTTGATGAAATGGAACTTGCCGACGCTGCCGAGCGCGAACGTTTGATCGGGGTGCTCTTGCGCGAACTGGCAACTGATTGACTTCCGCCCGCGCGGCTGGCATGCTGGGCGTGGATCGAGGTACCACTTTCTGGGGGGCTGCCATGAATCGTCGTCGTTTCCTCAAGCACAGCGCGGCACTGGCGACCGGCGTGTGGGTCTCGGGCGTTCCGGCCCGGGCACAGAACAACTCGCCCAACGAAAAACTCAATATCGGCATCCTGGGGGTTGCCAATCGCGGCAGCGCCAACATCAACGGCGTGAAGGGGGAGAACATCGTCGCCCTCTGCGACATCGACGACAATTACCTCGCCAAGGTCGGGCAGCAGTTCCCCAAGGCAAAGAAGTTCAACGACTGGCGCAAGCTCAACGAGTTCAAGGACGTGGACGCGGTGGTCATCAGCACCACCGACCACACCCATGCGCTGGCGGGCCTGATGGCCATGCGGCTGGGCAAGCACGTCTATTGCGAAAAGCCGCTGGCCCACAACGTGCGCGAGGCGCGTCTGATGGGCGAGACCAGCAAGAAGAGCAAGGTGGCCACCCAGATGGGGACGCAGATCCACGCCACCGACAACTATCGCCGCGTGGTCGAACTGGTGCAGGGCGGGGCGATTGGCCCGGTGCGCGAGGCCCACGTGTGGTGCGGCCGCAGTTCGAGTGCCACCCCCACGCCGAAGGACTTTCCGCCGGTGCCCTCGAACTTGCACTGGGACCTGTGGCTCGGGCCGGCCCCCGAACGCAAGTACAACCCGTGCTATCTGCCCGGCAACCTGACGTGGAATCGCTGGTGGGATTTCGCCAACGGCACCCTCGGCGACATGGGCAGCCATCTCATCGATCTTCCCTTCTGGGCGCTCGAGCTGCGCCACCCGACCACGGTCGAGGCCGAAGGGCCGGAAGTCAGCCCAGTGCATAATCCCGAATGGATGATCGTCCGCTGGGAGCATCCCGCCCGCGGCAAGCAGGTCCCATGCAAGGTGGTCTGGTATCACGGGGGCAAGCGGCCCGCCAATCCGCCCGGGCAGGACCTGTCCAAGTGGTTCAACGGCATTCTCTTCATCGGCGACAAGGGCATGCTCTTGGCCGATTACGGCAAGCGCATCCTGCTGCCCGAGGACAAGTTCAAGGATTTCGAAGCGCCGAAGCCGACCATCGAGAAGTCGCGGGGCCACTATCAAGAGTGGATCCACGCCTGCAAGACCGGCGCGCCAACCCTGTGCAATTTCGATTACTCGGGGGCCCTGATCGAGCACAACTTGCTGGGCAACGTGGCCTACCGCGTGGGCAAGAAGCTCGAGTGGGACCCGCTCAAGCTGAGCGCCGTCAACGCTCCGGAAGCCGACCAGTACATCCGGCGCGAGTATCGCAAGGGCTGGGAAGTGTGAGTGGCCACAAGGGCCGCCCTTCAATCGCGCCGCAGACCTAACCGAAGATCGGGCCATAAAACACGGTCCTGGCCCGCTGCACCGAGAAGCGGTGTGAGCGGCAGGGGCCGTTGCGCTGGCCCTGCCGGTTTGACCGGCGGCCGGCGCACTTCTGCTGGCATCGTGAACAGCGAAACGAGGTCCAGGCGGGGGTCGGTCCAGGTCATCTGTCCGGGGCAAGCGGCAGGTGTGTCGACCATTGCCAGCAGAGCGTCGGAGCTGAATAGCTCCTCAGCGCGGCGTTTCTCCTTCCCGTTGCCGTGGCACTTCGCGCACTGTTCCAGCGTCACACCGGCACGGAAGCGGACTTCACGGTGCTTGCGTGCGATCCGCGTCTTTTCGTGTTCGTGGCAGCCATAGCAGGTGTAGACCTTGTAGTCGGGCGTCTTGTGGCAGGTGGAACACTCATTGGTGCGGCGTTTGTTGCCGTGGTTGATCGGGAACTTGTGGGCGAACACGGCCCCCTTCCAGGTAGTGGTTGAGTGGCAACTGGCGCACTCGGTGCCGAACTTGCCCTTGTGGACCATGGGCTCGACATGGCACGACAGGCAGGTGTGCGAGGTCCCCTTGAAGACGTTGTTCACATGACACGACTTGCACTCGACGCTCGTGTGCTTGCCCGTCAGCTTGAAGGCCGTGGTATTGTGGTCGAAGTGCAACAGGGCCGTGCGGCTGAGCGTTGCCCCCTTCCAGGTGGACGTGGAATGGCAACCGGCGCATTCAGTGCCGAACTTGCCCAGGTGGACCTTGGGCTCGGCATGGCAGGAAGCGCATTTGTGCGAGGTGCCTTTGAAGACGCTGTTCACGTGACACGATTTGCAGTCGACGCTGGTGTGCTTGCCCGTGAGCGGGAAAGGCGTCGAATCGTGGTTGAAGTTCACCAGGCCCGTGGGGGTGAGCGTTGCCCCCTTCCAGGTGGTTGTGGAATGGCAACCGGCGCATTCGGTGCCGAACTTGCCCAGATGCGCCTTGGGCTCGGCATGACACGAGACGCAGCTGCGTGAAGTGCCCTTGAACGTGTTGTTCACATGACACGACTTGCAGTCGGTACTCGTGTGCTTGCCCGTGAGCGGGAATCCGGTGCTGGCATGATCGAAGGAGACCACCCCGCCCGGGCCGATGCTGGCTCCCTTCCAGGTCAGGGTCTGGTGGCATTGCTCGCAGTTCGTGCCGAACTTGTTCAGGTGAACTTGCGGTTCCTCGTGACAGGAAACGCAGGTACTGGCCGTGCCCCGATAGAGTTCGTCGCGGTGACAGGCACGACACTCCACAGCCATGTGCTTGCCGGTCAACGGGAAAGAGGCATGATCGTGATTGAAGCCGGTCAGATCGGTGACGGTGGCATGCGGCCCTTTGTGCTCGGTATGACAAGAGCGGCACTGAAGGCCGTTGTCGAGCCGGCCATGCATGGCACTGCCGCTGTCGAGTTGCGATTTCACATTCTGATGGCAACTGAGGCAGCGATCCGCCATGGTCTCGTTGGACCAGGCGGCCGTGTGGCAGGCCGCGCAGTCGTTGATCTCGGCGTGAGCGCGAACGCCCCCCAGAGGAGTTTCGCGGCGAGCCCGGGCATTGAGATCACCCGGGCTGAACATGGTGTTGCCGCTCGTGCTGAAGACGGCCCCCACGCAACCGAGGGTCAGTGCGAAGAGAAACACAGGCAAGTACGACCGGGCTTGTAGTTGCACGTTCGCCTCACTTCAAGAACGTCGCGTAGTGTAACGCCGCCCCGATATGAACGAAGGCCAGTGTGAATAGCACGACCCCGAGCGGCACGTGGAAGAAATGCCACAGGGCCATCAAGCGTCGGGTCACAGCCAGCGAATCCATCTGCATTTGCAGCCGATAGCGTTTTTCCAGGAGTTGCTCGAGCGTGGCCGTGGAGGCCAGGGACGTGTCGGTCCAGCCGGCCAGCACTC
>JBFWSD010000721.1:0-4488 GCA_050248575.1 Gemmataceae bacterium | reverse complement strand
ATTGCGATCTGCTTGAGCGCGTTGGCCCGCTCGACGCGGCGGGCAGCCTGTCGCGCGCCGGTGTAGAACTCGCCGAGGGCGGCCGCGGCCACCTCGTTGTCGAGCTTCATGCGCACAATGGCCCGCACGCCCAGCTCGTCTTGCTTGACAGTTGCCTCCTTGAGGGCCACGTCCACCTGGTCGAGCAGCTTGGCAACATTGGGCTGCCCCTTGGCTTGTTCCTTCAGTAACGGCAACAGGTTTCGCGCGAGCAGGAGGCTGGCACGCGTGGCCTCGGCCCCTTGCTTCCCCTTCTTGTCGAAAACCAGCCGCGCTTCAACGACGAGCTCCCCAGCGTCGATCCGCGCCGAACAGGTTAACGATTCGGCGTCGAAACAAGGCAAGAGCGGCCGGATCATGGGGTACTCGCGCACGAGTTCGCCGAAATCGTCGAGATCGCGGAAATGGCGCAGGTCGGCGCCAACGACGAAGAGGTTTTCTTCGCGGGCTGCCAGCAAGAGAGCAGCGCGGAGATTGCCCTCGGCCCGCGCCCGCACCGGGCGTTTGATGAGCGCGTCGAGAATATCGCGGCGGCCGTTGGCAATCAGCCGGTCGCTCAAGAAGTACATGCTCTCGTGAAGTTCGGCCTCGTCGGCGTAATAGAGCTTGCCGTCGATACTCTTCTTGGCGGGCAGATAGCCCAGCTTGGCTGCCACCACCTTGTCGGGATCGCACTTCTTCCGCGGCTTGAGGGCAAACATCTCCCAGGCCACCGCGGGCCGGTCCACCACGTGCGTGAACGTGTCATAATCGCCGACCGGAATGCTCATCTTCTCTTCAACGTACTTCACGAGCTGGGCCGATTCGTCGGGCATCCGGGCACGCAGCTTCTTGATGATCTCTTGCTCCAGCAAGCCACTGATGCGGAACGTGGCAAACAAACTGGCATCAAGCGGCACCACGCCCAGTTCGGTCGGCAGCTCATCGCGCTCTGCTTCCGGCACGGGCGCGGCCACGATGACTGGCTCGGCCGGTTCGCGTCCTGCGTTCGGGGAGAGATGATGGAACAGCAAACCGAAGCCGCCCCCGACCAGACCCAGCGCCAGCGTCGCCGCCAGGGCAAAGCGCCGGTAGCCGGTGGTTTGCAGATCGCGAACGGCTCCTTCGACGAGCCGGCTGACCTCGGGCGCGCCGGGCTTCTTGCCACTCGCCGCCAGCAATGAGCTCTGCAACAGCGCGGGCGCGGGTGGCGGCGACATGGCGAATGCCTGCTCCAGTGACGTGCAGAGCGCGGCCGACGTTAGCGTCACGCCGCGGCGGGCCAGTCTACTCCGCAAGAGATCACGGGCCCGCGACAGCCTGGTCTTCACTGTCCCGGCCGGGCAGTCGAGTTCCTGCGCGGCCTGCTCGTTGGTCTTTCCTTCCAGATAACACAGCACCACCGGCACACGATATTTCTGGGGCAGCCGCTGCACTTCCTCGTCAAGCACCGGACGCAGTTCGGTGTGGCCCGCGTCTTCGAGCTCGATGCCGGTAATCTCCTCGACGTGAATCTCGCGCTCGCGTTGCAGCGCGGCGCGGGCACGGGCACGCGTGGCCACCCGGTAGGCGACGCCATAGAGCCAGCTGCCCACCGCGTCGCGCTTGTCAATCGAATCCCCCTTGGCCACCAGCGTGAGAAAGGTTGCCTGGAAGACATCGTCGGCCCGATGCTTGTCGGGCAGCAGCCTGCGACACAGACGAAGCACCATCGGCCCGTGCCGCTGCAACAGTTCCTCGAAGGCCAGCTCGTCGCGCGTGGCCAGGAATTTCTCGAGTAACTGCCGATCGCTGCAGGGCTCGCCCTGGTCGGAATCGGCAAAGCGGCGGATATTACGGATGAGATGATCGAGCTGCATGTTCTGGCTCTCCCTTGATGGATGTGACGTGCTCACCAGAGTAGTGCAGCCCGCAAGCGGGCGGTTTCACAAAAATGCTTACGTGAGGATTCTACCATGACGTGTAACGAAAATCCCCCGCTCCAGTTGCCCGGAGTCGGGGGATTTCGCGAGAGCCAGACAACCATCACTTCTTCAGCTGTTGGTTCCGCAGATCGCGGAGCTTCTCGAGTTCCTTGGCTTCCTTCCGCCACGGGAAGGGGCTGATGACCTCGACCGGCTTGGTGGAGATCCTTTCGCCAAGGATGCCTTCGAAGACCGAGCCGTAAACCTTCTCGATCTTGACGAGCGAGTGGGCAGCCAGCAGCATGTGGACGCGGCCCTGATTGCCGAGCACCCAGCGCCGGCCCGCGCGATCGAGCAGCGGGGCAGCGCCGGCGGCCTTGGCCTCGTTTCTTTGCATGTCGCGGAAGACCACGTCGGGGCCGTCAATGGGAGGCGGCGGCAGCTTGGGGGCCAGCGGCCTGCCCGTCGGATCGTTGTAGGTCAGCGCGCTGTTGGGATCTTGCGCGTCGATGTCGACCGTGACCGGCTCGACGGTCAGCCCGTGGTCGGTGCGGAGCCGATCGGCGTGCCATTTCCGCCACAGCGCCTTGAACTTGACGCCGTCTCCCTTGCTTTCCTTCATCGCCTTCTGCACGCTTTCCACGACCCACTTGGATTCGCGGAGCATGGTGCCCGCGTCGACCGGGCCGGCGATGCAGTGGAGGACGCGACCGTCTGGAGCGCAGAAATAGGTGGCGACGTTGCCGCCCTGCTTCTGCCCGTTGACGATGCGGAAGGTGGCGACTTTCTGGAACGACGAGACGAAGTATTCGTTGACGTACTTGCCGACTTCATCATTGGCCAGGGCGTTCACACGGAGCGCCTCAGCGTTGTTTCAGGTCAGGCCCGAGTTTTCAAACTCGCCCGAGACGTGCAGAACCATGACGAGCTTCTGCTGCTTCTTGGCCAGCGCGGCCGCCTCGGAAGGCGTGTCCACGAACAGGACGGAGGTGCCGTGGCTGGTGCCGCAGGTCGCCTCCTCGTCGGCCCAGGCGATGCCTGGCACGCAGAGGCCGGCCGCGGCCAGTCCGCCGCACGCTTTCAGGAAATGACGTCGTCGCATGTTTCCCCCTATGAACTAAGGTCCAAGCTAACGGTCAAGGTTGCCGCTTGCCCTTGTCGAGGTACCAGCTGGTCCAGAACAACAGGGCCTGATTATTGTCTGACGGCGAGCGGGACCAGTCGTAACCGAGTTCCTTGCCGCCGTTTTCCATCTTCAGATACTCGATGGCGATTCGCCGCGTGCTGGGGAAGTTCGGCTCCCGGAGCTTGGAAATAACCGCGCCGGGCTGGATCTGGAAACCTTCCTTCCAGGCGCGTGCCGATTGCCGGGCCATCTCTTCGCTCGCTTCGATCTTGCGATGGTAGTAGTCCGTGAAGCCCGGGTAGCCGGCCGGGTCGGTGGGCTGAAGGTTGTTGATCAGCAGTGCATAGCGCTGCGGATGTCTGTGCAAGAGCGTGATGAGCTGGTCCCAGTCGGCCTGCCCGCCCCGCATCAACCGATCAAAAGCCTTCACCGCCGTTTGCAGATCGGCAGCGAACAGTTGCGGATCGATTCGTTCTTGCGGCTCCGGCAACGGCACTGCGGACGCCAGCCCTGTCAGGCCAACGGTCACGATCAGAGTGAGTATGACTTGCCGTCGCATTGCCGATATCTCTCAGCACTGCCGGCCGTCAGCGCTGCGAAGCGCTGACGGCGGCAGCAGGGGTTACTTACTTCTTGGCCACGAACAGCTTGTCGATCTCGCTGTCGGGGAGCTCGGCCTTGCCGTCCTTGGTGTCGATGACCAGGGCGGTGCCGTTCGGCGTTACCCACACCAGGTAGTTGCCGAGCTTGAAGACTTCCTTGAGCTCGGGACGCTTCTCGAGCAGCCGGAAGTAAGCATTGCTCTGGGCTCGCACGGTGACGGTCTGCATTTCTTGCTTGTAGCCGTCATCGATCCAGACGCCGCCGACCTCGAGGCAGTTGCGGCCGCCCACGTTGCGCTGGGCCGTGTAGCTCACCTGGTTCTGGCACTTGAGGTTGTTGGAGCAGATCGACAGGTTGACGCCGACGTTGCCGCTCTGCACGCCGTACTTGTTGCGTTCGTAGAGAAGCTGGCGGCCCTTGTCGAGGGCTTCCTTCTGCTCGCGGGCAGCTTGCAGGGCACGGGTCGCCTGGTCCGCGGCCGGAGCCATGGGCAGGGCCGCATTCTTGCGATCCTCGTAGTCGCCACGGAAGTTGGCGGCCACACCCTCGCCCTTGCCGGCGGCGCCGCTCTGCTGGGCTTCTTCGGCCCGCTTGAGCAGTTCGACCACCTTGGCCTGCTTGCCATCGGCGTCTCTCAGAGCGGCCGGTTCCGGCGCCGCGTGGAAGCGAACATTCGGCTTGCCTTGCGGCACGTTGACCACAGGCGTGGTGCCATCCGGCACGATCAGGTAGCTGGTGTAGGGCGTGGCGATGCCGTAGCGCTTGGCCAGGGCCGTCACTTCTTCCACCAGTTCCGTCTTCTCGCCGTTGATGCGGATCTGATCCAGCAGATAACCC
>JBFWSD010000720.1:0-4490 GCA_050248575.1 Gemmataceae bacterium | reverse complement strand
GTCCAGATTGGGCCGCTGCTGCTGATGGTTGAGCAGTTTTTCCCACACGGTCCGCCCGGGGAACGGAGGCTCGCCGGTGAGAAGATAGTAGAAGGTGCAGCCCAGGCTGTAGATATCGGCGCGGATGTCGGCGCCGTGGGGATTGCGGGCCTGTTCCGGCGCGAGATAGTCGGGCGTGCCGATCATCATGCCTTCCATGGTCAGACGATTGAGCGATTCCTGCCCGGGAGCCGCGGGCCGCAACCGCGCCATCCCCATATCGAGCAGCTTGATGATGTTGGCCTTGGTGAGGAGCAAGTTGCCCGGCTTGATGTCGCGATGAACCAGCCCGTGTTCGTGGCCGTGCTGCAAGCCGAGGGCCGCCTGCCGGATGTAGTCGCAGGCCGTGTAGAGCATGATCGGCCCGCCGAACTTCACGAGCTTGCCCAGGTCGGTCCCCTCGACATACTCCATGGCGAAGTAGTGCCGCGGGTTGTCCATGTCCACGTCGAAGGCGTGAACGATGTTGGGATGGTTGAGCGAGGCGATGACGCGCATCTCGCGTTTGAAGCGGCCCAGTGCCTCCATGTTGTTCAGGTGTTCTTCCTTGATGGTCTTGAGGGCAGCCACGCACTTGCGGCGCGTGTCGAAAGCTTTGAAGACCATGCTGACGGCACCCTCGCCGAGCAGGTCGAGAATGCGATAGGGCCCTACCACCAGATAGGAGGTGTTGCCCTGAAAAATCTGGTTGGCCTGGTAAATGGAGAGCCAGCCGCGCTGGATGAGATACTTCGACAGCGCACGCGCATCGCTGAAGCGTTTCAGGTACGTGGGGGTCAGCTCGGCCAGCTGATCGGGCTGCAACAGCCGCTGATCGGTGAGAACCTGCACGAATTCGTCGACCTTTTCCATGTCGCTTCGACCAGCACGGATAAGTAGGGCGAACAGACCCAAGTATTCTACAGCCGGGCCCGGAACGAGCCAATGCTTCTCTGTGCCCGCGAACCTGAAACAGGAAAAGAACGTCACTTTCGTGGAGGAATTACTGCACACTTCACCGAGGAGATGATGAACGTTGACATGCTGCAGAGCCGATTTGAACGCATGGGAGCACGACTGAAGGTAGGGACTGGCGGGCGACGCGAGCAGCCCCTCGCGCTTGATATCCAATCCGACGCCGCTGGAGAATACTTCGACGTCCGACTCCGGCCGAAGAAGATTACCGAGCTGGAAGTCGTGGATTTGCGGCCGCGTGTTCGTCATCTACTGCTGCAGGCAACAGGAGATACGGGACGGCATTATTTCCTGTGCGGCCACGACGAAATGCACTGGTTTGTGGCCGGGATTCCCGAGGCCGCCGGTGCACTGACGAATGTCTTCGCGGCGATGGAAGCACTGAAACCGCCGGAGGTGGTCGAGGCCCAGCGCCGCCAGGGCATCAAGGGCAAGAATCTTCAACGTCGCAAGAATGCAGCCTACGTCCGCCAGGGGGAATGGTTCTTCCTGCCCATGCCCAGGTTGCACGTGAAAAAGGAAGACGTGCTGCAGCACGAGCCCCTCAGCCGTGGCAACAGCAGCAAGCCGCATTGGGCGGAGTTCCTCTATCGCAAGGGCGGCGAAGCGGTCTACGTCTGCCCGGTACATCCGCAAGGGTTGCGGCACCACGAATACTTCGAGCTTCTTCGTAAGAAGCCTCGCGCGAAGACCTGGACCTGGCAGCGGATGTTTCGCAACCCCGAGGCCTACATCAAGGGCTGCATCAGCCACCCGGATCACCAGACGATTTGCCTGCAAGTTTGGCACAAGGTCCTCATGAATACGGAGAACCAGAGCCAGGCGATGCAGCACGTGGTGTTTCTGGATTAGGGTTGGTGCCCGCTGCGAACACGGCATCGAAAATGAGCGGGGCGAGGTGGTCGACCTCGCCCCGCGCGAACTCACCGACTCGGACGGAGCATCACGGATAGCAGCAAGTCGTCGGGCAGCAGCGGGCAGCGCGGCGTTCGGCCCGCCGCGCTTTCCGGTCCGCACAGCGGGCACGAATGTTGTCGAGGATCGGATGCTTGGAAGCGCAGGGCGCCGAACAGCACTGCACCGGTGCATAGCAGGTCACCGGTGCCGGGCAGCAAGTTGCAGGTGCCGGGCAGCAGGTCGCCGGCGTCGGACAACAGGCATTGGCACAACGATAGCCCACGCGCTGCCAGCACGTGGTCGTCGCGGGCGCGGGCGGCGCGTACGCTGGCGTGACCGGGGGCGGAGTCACGAGAGGATAGTAGCTCTGGCTCACCTGCGGCGGAGGACTTGCCACGGGATAAATCGTCTGCGGTGCAGCTTGCTGACAGTTGCAGTTCGAGGGGTAGCTCGGGCGCGCCCAGTCAGCAGCCTTGACCGTCGCAGCCGCGCATGCAACCAGTCCCAGGGCACAGTACAGATACTTTTTCATGCCGGACGATCTCCTTTTTCATCGGCAAGGTCGTGGGGTGGGTCGGCGACCCGGCGAGCCTGGGGATGGCGAGCGGCTCATGAATCGCCACTCAAACCTACCACGCGCCGCGGCAGCGGGCGGCCCGCCGCGGTCGAAACCGAGCAGATTGATCGCTACTTGTCGCGAAGAAAACGCATCAAGTTGGCAGCCTGCGCAGGTTCCGCGCTTACCGATCCGAAAGTGATCGCCATTCTTGCCCAGGGCACGAGTCAGGCGAACCTTCCCCCTGCGGCAGACTCGCGTCTTCTCGCCAGGCTGACGCACTTTCTTGAGTGTTGAAGCGGGCAGACTATACCGGAGTTGCCGCCTGCGCCGCCCGCCATTCAGCTGCGGACGGTATACCAGATCAGCATGGCAAAGAAGGTGCAGACGAACGCGCCGAGGGCCACGTAGCCGTAACGCGTCCAGCGACGATAATCCTGTTCCTCGGCCCGGGCCGACTGCGTCCAGGAAATGTAGTTCTGGTTCTCCAGCAGTCGATGCAAGGCCGCCGGAATGAACGCTTGCTCGTGATCGGGATCGGTGCCTGTGGCCGCGAAATAGCAACCGCCGAACAGCACGGGCACGGTGGGATCGGCAAAAGTCAGCGACAGCAAGCGCGACAGATGCCGGCGGCGTTGGCGGATCTGCTCGAACAGGAAGAACAGCCTCATGTTGCCGCGCAACACGGCGCCGGGCTTGTCGCGGCCGGCCCGCTCGACCCGCATCAGGCGATAGATCAGCGGCGGGAACAGGTTGTCGGTGATCCAGCTCACGCCCTGATCGATGATGTGGGCCAGATTGCTTCGATCGTTATCCGACAGGTAGGGGAATTGCTGACCGAGGCGGCGGCGGCGGTGCCCGCGCGGGAAGCGATCGATGAACTCGCGGAAGCCGGGCGTCAGTTCCATGTCGCAGATCAACGTGAAGATCGGGCAGTAAAGCTGCATGACCTGCTGCAGCGAGACCAGATCGCGATGGCAGACCAGCCCGGTCTGGTTCGCCGTCGATTCATCGCGTGTGGCTTCGAAGGGCAAGAGCAACAAGATGCCGTTGAGCGGACAGTAGGGGCGTCGGTCCTTGAGAATGAGCCAGCACAGGTGCTTGAGCCGCGCCGACATCTCGTCCACGGTGGCCGTATCCTTGAGCAGCGTGGTGGCCGTGGCCCCCGGCTTGAGGGCACGACGCATGATCGCGGTCCCGACGCCGGCGCGGCCGCCCCCCTCGCCACCTTCTTCGTCTTGTTGTTGTGCGTGTTCCCCTTCCTCGTTGGCATTTTCCTCTTCGTGTTCCTCGCCCCCCTCCTGGGTTGGACGTTCCGAGCGCTGCCGCTGAGTGCCCGGTCTGCCCGCGGTGGGGGAAAGTTGCGTATCGATGAGCTTGCCCAGCAGCGACGAGCCCGCACAGGTGACGAAGATGCCTTCTTCGTTGGCGTAAACGCTGACGGGCGCGTCGGGCCGGGCCGGCGTTTGATCCACGATCATCTTCATCTGTGCGCCGGCGAAGAAGTTATGGAAGCCCCCCACCGGTTTGCCGAGCAGGATGAACAAGGGCGATTCGGCGAGCGAGATGCCAGCCTGCCCGAGGGCAGCCACCGCCTCTTCCCAGGCGGAATCCACGTCGGGGAAATCGGACGTCTCTTCCTCGGAGCCGAGCAGCTTCCAGAGCCACCAGCCCAGCCACGAAAGCAGGTAGATGATCAAGAAGAGGATCGGCAACCACAGCCGCCGCAGCAGCGGGTAGGGCGGCGTCAGCAGCTTGTCGATCTCGAAGGCGTAGTTCAGATAGCCAAGCCCGACAAGGATGACGGCCAGGAACAGGAAGTGGAGCACCCAGCGGAGCTTGCTGCCCATGGCGCGCACGTCTTTCGCCTTGGCGAAGACGGGCATGATCAGCCCGAAGACCCACTTGATGCCATTCCAGATTGCGACAAAGATCCCGTACATTCACACGTCCGTTTCAACCGCCCATGCGTTTGACCAGCAAGAAGGCCACCAGGGGAATCAGTCCGAGCAACACGAAGCCGCCGGTGAAGATCATCGTCTGC
>JBFWSD010000719.1:0-4490 GCA_050248575.1 Gemmataceae bacterium | reverse complement strand
GGAACATGCGCACGTAGCGCGAGGCGTTCGTCCCCTTCCACGAGCCAAGGATCGGCTTGTTGCCGAAACGGCCCGCATAGTCCATGCACAGGCGATAGTAAGTGCCGGGCACGTCGTTGTTGTTGGGCAGGCTGACGATGGCGTCGTCATCGAGGACGAGGTTGCCCGCGGGGTTCTGCTTCGAGTGGCAGGCCACGCAACTCTTCTGGAAGATCGGCCGAATGTCGCGATAGTATTCGACGTTCTTGACGGCGGGCTCGAAGCGTAGCCCGCTGGTGTCGTCCTTGTCCCACTTCTTCTTGGATTGATCGTTGGCCTTGGTGGTGAGGAGCGGCGTTTGCTTGGTGAGGTCGAAGATCTCGTACTCGGGCTTGGCGGCCAACGTGTCTTTGAAGAGCGTGGGCTGCTGGCTATGCGCGTGGCAGCCCCCGCAATCGTGGCGAATCTCGCCGGGCCGCACCTGGTGCCAGGTCTGGGCCATGTTCAGCACCATGCCGCGCTTGTCGAGCGTCTGGAAAGTGAACGCTGTATCCGCGGGAATCTTGGCCAGGAAGCTGGTGTCGGGATTGCCGTCGGGATCCTTGGGCTGATCGTCGCCTGTGAACTTGCGAACCGGGATCTCGCCGAGGATGCGCAGCCTTTCGTTGGCGTGGCTACGGAAGGTCACGCCCGACTTGAAGCCCTTGTGGCGATCGGTGGTCGGCTCCATGACGAGGATGCGGATGGCGTGGACCTCGTCGTTGGAGTAGAGCCCGGCGTCGGCCCCTTGCGTGATCCAGTTGAGCGAGGCCGTCAGGTCGGCACTGTTGAACGGATCGAGGTCGCGGTAGCCCGTCGCGTCGTTGCCTCCGGCAAAGGCCGCGGTGACCGTGTCGGGCAGCACTTTGCCGTTCGGATAGCTCTCGCGTTTGTACAGGCTGGAGGTGCCAACCAGGCCGTAGGGGGTGTTCTCGGGCAGATGGGGCGACAGGCTACCGTTGTTGGCCAGCGGCGGCAGGTAGCGCGGCTCCTTCATGCCGTAGATCCGCTCGTAGCGAACCAGCGCTCGCGGCCATTGCTCGTTCCACTTCGGGTCGTTCTTGATGAGCAGGAGTTCGCCAGGCTCATTGACGACCTTGCCTTCCTTGATGAGGTAGAGGCCGCCGTCGACGGCCGGCACATTCACGGTGTAGCCGCCGTTGACCGGGCCGGGTGACCAGACGCAGAGCAAGTGATTATCGGGCGCAGCGCTGGGATGGGTGACCTTGCCGACGCGCGGCGAGTTGCGGTTGCCACGGACGGAATAATCGGCGGCCCCTTCGTTGGCACGGGCAAAGCGCGTGATCGCATCGATGCCAAACGGGCTGAAAGGCAAGCGCCGCGCGCGCACGCGGCCATCGTCGAGCCGCCCGTTGGGCAGCAGCGGATTGCGCGGGTCTTCCGTGTAGCCCGGGCCGAAGGCCGACTTGCCCTCGGGGATCACCGTCGGGAAGCGGACGAAACTCCCCATGCCGTTGCTGGTCTGGTTGTAGTACTCCTCGGCGACAATGGTGCCGTCAGACATCTGGGTCTGGAAGTGATAGGCACTCGGGCTCTCGCCGGGAATGAAGGCGGAGACCATCGGGCCCCAGCCCGTGCCGTCCGGGTTGATCGTCCACAGCCCCCAGAGAATGGAATGACGCAGCCCTTGTGATTCGAGCGAGCTGAACATGATGCGGCCATCCATCAGCACGGTGGGATGAAGGGCCATGCCCAGGTTGAGATGGCCGATGCATTCCACGTTGCTGCCGTCGTCGTCCATGACGAAGAGCTGCAGCGTGTTGGGCAGCCGCTTCGGCGGCTTGAAGCCGTTGCGATTGCTGGCAAAGACAAGCTTGCCCCCGGGCAACGGGCAGGGGCCCATGTTGAACACGCCGTAGTTGAACCAGCTCTTACCCTCTTCTTCGGTGCGGAAGTCCTTCGACCACAGGGCGGCGCCCAGGTTGGGCGTGAACTCTTGCTTCGTGAGCTGCACGATCTTCTTGGTGGGGACATGGATCTTGTAGATGTCCGCGCCGGCGGGCGGCCCCATGGCAATCGAGCCACCCTTCATGTCGTGGAACAGCGAGTAATAGACCCATTCGCCGTCGAAGGAGACCATCGGATCGGTAACGGAGCCTTCGCCCCCCTTGACGAGCACCTCTTCGGTGCCGTCGGGCTGAAGCAGCATGAGGTCGCCGCCCGGATCCATGTAGACCGGGTTGGAGATCTCGGTCCAGTTGGTGCCGACATTGTCTCCCTTGCGGGGCACGCGCACGTAGACGATGGGATAGTCGAACTTGACCGTGCTATCGCTGGCAATGGGCTTGGGGCTGACGTTGAGGTTGCCCGCGACCTGCGCGGGGACGGGCGTCGGCTTGAAGTCGGAGACCGGCGGCTTGAAGGGCTCGGGAGTAGGCGTTGGCTTGGGAGTCGGCTTCGGGGTGGGCGTCGACGTCTCGGCCTTGGCCATGGCGACCATCAAGTCTTCGCCCGGCGCCGACTTGATCTCGAAGATCACGGCGTCTTCGGCGGGGGCGGAGCGGGCCTCGCCGCGCACGTAGGTGTCTTCCGGATTGGGCTTGGGCTCGGGCTTGGCCGGATCGGGCATGTTGCCCATGGGGGGCTTTTCGCCGCCCGTCATCGGCATAGGCTCGTCGGCCGTGTCTGTTTTCTTTTCGTCTTCCTTTGTGTCTTGCTTTGCGACGCTGGGAGTGGGCTCCTCATCGGAGGGATCGGGGTCGGAACTGCCGGCCAGAGCGATCCAGAGTCCTGCGACAACGGCAACCAGGGCTGCGGCCGCTGCCGAGCCGATCATCAGGGGACGCTTGCTGCGGCGGGGCGGCCGCGGCGGCGCGGGTTTGCCCATTGGCAAGGATGGCTTGCCCCCTGCCAGCACCGGCCTTCCTGCCGGCATCGAGGGAGGAGCAGCCACGGGCGTGGCAACCGGAACATTGGTGAAGAGCCCGCGGATCTCGCCCGCCTGAAACCATTTCGAGCCGCCCGCCTTGCAGACGCGATCGTGGGGCACGATGTGCCCGCTCTTGACCATTTGCTTGAGCTGATTCGACGAGTAGGGGCCCTGAGGCTTGTTGTTGCGAAGGAGGTAGTATTCGCTGGATTCCCTGGCCATGTGCGGCTCCCCCGAGTTTCGCTGAACGGGGCGGTGGCCCCTCCAAAGCTCTATCCTACGGTCGGCAGCGGGGCGAATGATAGACTGAAGCCAGATTTTCTCGCCTAGTCTTTGACGCGTTCGAGTGGGCAGAAGTGCCCGCAAAAGGCCTGAAAAAAAAGACACGTCGGGCAGGCACAAGCCGGCCCGACGTGCAGCGTAGGTTGATCCGTCCGCTCACTTGAGGGCGGTCTTCGCGGCCTCCACGATGGCCTTGCTCTTGGCGGCGGCCGACTTCGTGTCGCTGAATGCGAACTTCTCGACGATGTTGCCACCCTTCTTGTAGACCAGCACGGTCACTTCGGCGTCCGGGGTCAGCGAATAACGGCTCGGGCCGTCCTTGTCGCTCGCCACCGTCAACGGGGTGGTCAGCTTGTGGGTTTCCTGGAGCTTCTCGAGGTCGGCGCCGGTCACGCCGCTGATGCCCACGACCACGGTGCCCAGATCCTTGTTGCTCTTCTGGACTTCATCGACCGACTTCACCATGGTGGCGATGTTCTCATCCGCCTTTTTGGTGAAGATGAGGACGACGGCCGGGCGGGCTTCGGCGTTGTACTTGCACACGTAGCACAGGGTTTCGCCCTTCTTTTCGCCCGTGAAGGCCTTGACGTTGAAGGCGCCGCCGAACTTGGCGTCGGTCTTCAGATCGTCGGCGTGGGCCAGGGTCAATGCAAAACCGAACACGGCCAAGGTAGCCACGAAACGCATGTTGCAATCCTCCCAAGACTTAGGTTGCAGATCCAGCTCTGCTGCTATCCGTCCGGATTATCCGCAAATCCGTTCTATCTCCCCTGGACGGCCGCCAAGTTCTTCTTATTCGGAATTCAATCTGGATAAGATCCAGTGATGGGAGCTCACGCCCGGGCCGCCTTGCTTGCGCAATGAACACCGTTGTGCCGAAGCCACAAGTCGTTACAGACATTGCACTAGCTCCAAAGTGACTGCTCACCGACCGCAAAAGTGCGCAAACGATGCACCTCCCAAACGCCCGGCGCAAACTCGGATGTTGCTTATACCTTGGATTCTACTTTGGGGTCGGTCGAACTACGTGTCAGGTTTGTCTGTCCCTGCAAAGAAAGACCGGCTTCACTCAGAGGTCGAAGATGCAGAATCCGGGCCGCTTTGAACTTTCGGGTTTCACTTGCCCACGGCGATCAGGTGGGACTGGGTACGGAAGATGATGCGGCCCCCCGCCAGGGCTGGGGTGCTCTGCGTCGGCTCGTTCAGGGCGCTCTTGCCCAGGAACTTGAACTCGTCGGTGGCAGCGAGCACATACACGTCGCCGTCGTTGGCAATGCAGTAGATCTGGTCGCCGGCACAC